>JANMVS010000019.1:0-4828 GCA_031392885.1 Verrucomicrobiota bacterium | reverse complement strand
TGAGCCCGGACGGCCACGGCGGCTCGTTGCGGGCGTTGCACCGCAGCGGGGCGCTCGATCTGATGCAGTCCGAAGGCATCACCACGATCAGCTACTTTCAGGTGGATAACCCCATTGTGCGTTGCCTCGACCCGGCGTTTCTTGGCTTTCATCTTGCCGCGAACTCGGAGATGTCGAGCAAGATGGTGCTGAAGGCCTATCCGGAGGAGAAGGTCGGCCATTTCTGCCTGCAGGCCGGCAAGGTGGTCGTCGTCGAATACAGCGACATGCCGATGGCCCTGCAGCGGGAGGCCAAGCCCGATGGTTCGCTGCGGTACGGCGCCGGCAGCATCGCCATCCATGTGATCGACCGCGAATTCGCCCGGAAGATGGCGGGTGCGCCGTTGTCGGCTGCTGCCGACCCGGTGTTTGTCCGGGCCGACCGCCCGGCAAAGGCGGGCGAGGGGGTGGCCCTGCCGTTTCACCGGGCCGACAAGAAAATCACGACCATTGATGCCATTGGGCAGACCGTGAAGCCGGCGAAGGCCAACGGGGTCAAGTTTGAGATGTTTGTCTTCGATGCGCTGCCGTTCGCCCGCAACTCGATTGTGGTGGAAACCGCGCGGGCCGACGATTTCAGCCCGGTCAAGAACGCCGAGGGACTCGATTCGCCCCAGACCGCCCGCGACGACCAGCTCCGGCAGTACGCCCGCTGGCTGAAGGCGGCGGGCGCGGTCGTCGAGACCGACGCGACCGGATTACCCCGGCAGACCGTTGAAGTCTCGCCGCTCTTTGGCTACGATGCCGTCACCTTTGCCGAGCGCTGGGCCCTACTGCCAGTCAAGCCGGGGGTGACGGACGGGCTGTATCTCGAGTAGGGCTCGAGCGAAACTTGAGGGTTGGGACTTGAAACCTGATTTCGTGAAACCACCGTACCAACGTAATAAAATGAATTACATGCCTGGCCGGATCGCGTCCCTGCGATTCGCGGGCCCTCCCTTGAAACCATTGCCCCTGTCCGATTAATTTCCGTGTATTCTGTGGTTACTCCTGCTGGCACAACCATCCCCCGTTCATGACTTCCAACGAAAAGATCATCCAAGCCGCCAAAGACGGGAAGTTGCTGCCCAGTGCTGTCGAAAACCTCACCGCCTGGTCCCGGGGCGGACTGCCCGCCTGGGCGCAGCAAAGCCTCGACGAACTGGTCGAACGCGGCGAGTGGAGTGAACTGAATGACCGTTTCTACCGCTACCTGGAGTTCGGCACGGGCGGAATGCGGGGGCGCACCGTTGGCAAGGTTGCCGCCCAGGCCGAGACCGGTCAGCTCAGCGCCCAAGGTTCACCGGAGCACGCCAATGTCGGCAGCAACCTGCTCAATGATTTTACGCTGATTCGGGCCGTGGTCGGACTTTACCGCTATATTCATCACTATCTCGGTGAGCAGAAGAGCGCGGTTCGGCCCAAACTCGTCATTGCGCATGACGTCCGGCATTTCTCCCGGCACTTCTGTGAACTGGCCGCCTCGACCTGGACGCGGCTCGGCGGCGAGGCGGTGATCTTTGACGGTCCGCGCTCGACCCCGCAGCTGAGTTTTTCCGTCCGCCATCTCAAGGCCCACACCGGGATCGTCATCACGGCGAGCCACAATCCATCGCATGACAACGGCTTCAAGGCCTACTTCACCGATGGGGCCCAAGTGATCCCGCCGCAGGACAAGGGCATTATCGACGAGGTCGACGCCGTGCCGCTGTCAGCAGTGCATGAGTTCCTCGCGAAGGACATCAGCCGGGTGGTCACGCTCGGGCGCGACGCGGACGAGGCCTATCTGGCGGCCGCCGCGCAGGCCGTGCTTGATCCCGCCATCTTCAAGGCGACGCCCCTCAAGGTGGTTTTCACCAACCTTCATGGGGTGGGGGCCATTTCCTCCCTCCCGCTTTTGCGGCAAGCCGGTGTGGACGTGACGCCCGTGCCCGAGCAGTTGGCCGGCGACGCCCGTTTTCCCACGGTGAAGTCACCGAATCCCGAGAACGCCGAGGCGCTGGCGCTGGCGGTGGCCCTCGCGGCGCAAGGCGGTCATGAACTCGTGATGGCGACCGATCCCGACGGCGATCGGATGGGTGCGGCGGTGCGCAATCGTGCCGGCAAAATGGAGCTGCTGACCGGCAATCAGGTCGGCGCGCTGCTCGCGGACTACCGCATCACCATGTACAAGGAACTCGGTTGGATTCCCACGGCGGGCAGCCAGACGGCCGCCATCATCAAGACCTATGTCACGACGCCGTTGCAGGATGCCATTGGCCGCGGCCATGGCGTGAAGGTGATCAACACCCTGACGGGGTTCAAGTGGATCGCCGGCAAGATGCGCGGCTATGAGGAGAAGCTTGTGGCGGCCATGGGCCCGGGTTTTGTTTATGATAACACGCCGTTCCGTCAGCGGGCCGACCTGCTGCAGCAGCACAGCACGTTTTATCTGTTCGGCACCGAGGAAAGCTACGGCTACCTGCCCAACGACCTGCTGCGCGACAAGGACGGCAACGCGGCCTGTCTGATGTTTGCCGAGGTTTGTGCGTGGGTGAAGTCCCGCGGGCTGACCGTGCCGGAATACCTCAACGAGATATACCTGAAATACGGCTTCTTCCTGGAAGGCGTGATCAACATCTACTACGAGGGCGCCACGGGCGCCGCCCGGATCAAGCGCATCCTCGAGACCTACCGGGCCAGTCCGCCGACGGCCTTTGGCGCGACCAAGGTGACGCGGTTCCAGGATTTTGGCCGGGAGAAATTTTATGATGCCGACGGCGAGCTGATCCCCGCGCAGGATCTTTACCTCGTGACCCTCGCCAATGGCTACTCGTTCGCGGCCCGGGGCAGCGGCACGGAGCCGAAGATGAAATTCTATCTCTTCGCCCAGGAGCAGGCGAAGTCCGCCGGCGATTTGCCCGCCGCCAAAGCCCAGGCCAAGGCCACGCTCGAGACGCTGAAGGCGCTCATCGAGGCCGACGCGCGCCACCGGGCCGAGGGTTAAGCACTACCTATCCCGGAAATTTCATCCTTTGATCCATCCAAGGCATGAGTCACAGAGCACACAGAGGGCCGACACAGAGTGCACAGAGCCAAACAGCTTGTTTACTCTGTGCACTCTGTGGCTCGGCTCCGTGCCCTCAGTGGCAAAAAATTTTGCCGGCATGAGCATGAAATATCCGGGCTATCCTCCTATGGAGGGCCCACCTCCATACGGGCCGGGCTGGTTCCTTGAATGGGTACTGCCCGCCACGGCGCGCCGAGACGCGCGCCCTCCAGCAAAATACTGACCGGGTGAAACGGCTGGCTTGCGCCATGACTGCAAGGTTGTGTTTTGAAACCCACATTCGCGGGAAATCGCTGGAGGGACGGTCTCCGTACCGTCCGGGCTGACTCACCGGCCCTACAGCTGGCAATCAGTCGGAGAACGCGCGATTTCAGGCATTCGCGGGGACAATTTTGTCCGCAAGAACAACAATATATGACCAGTAAGATTGCTTTAGACTTTCACGAATCCGGTCGATTTATTATTCCTCATCGATGAAAACCCGTATTGGCATCCTGACGGGCGGGGGCGATTGTCCCGGCCTCAACGCAGTTATCCGGGCCGTGGTGATCGCCGCCGCCAAGAACGGCTGGACGACCTACGGCTTTCTCGGCGGATTTGAGGGCCTGCTCAATCCAGTCCGCACCCGGGTGCTCGATCCCGACGAGATGGATGGGTTGCTTTTTCTCGGGGGGACCATCCTCGGGACCAGCAACTCCGGGCGGTTCTCCGCCAAGGTCGGACATGGGGTGACCCGGAATATCGAAGCGGGCATCATCGCCGAGGCGAAGGGCAATTTCGACCGGCTCGGTCTGCGCGCCCTGGTGGTGGTGGGGGGCGATGGCTCCCTGTCCATCGCGCAGCAGATGAACGACGCCGGCGTGCCGGTGGTCGGCGTGCCCAAGACCATCGACAATGATATTGCCGGGACCGTCGTCACCTTCGGTTTTGATACGGCGGTCTCGTTTGCGACCGACGCCCTCGACCGGCTCCGTTGCACGGCGGCAAGCCATGAGCGGGTGCTGGTGTGTGAGATGATGGGACGCTATGCGGGATGGATTGCCGCCCACAGCGGCATCGCCGGCGGCGCCGATGCCATTTTGATTCCCGAAATTCCCTTCAGTCTCGAGCGCGTTTGCGACAAGATCCAATCACGGGAGAAAGACGGCAAACGCCACTCGCTGGTGGTGGTCGCCGAGGGCGCCCGGCAGCAAGGGGGAGAGTTTGTCACCCGGGAGGCCAAGTCGGCCGGGAGCGGCGAGGGTGGGGGAGCATTCCGCGAGGCGCGGCTCGGCGGCGTGGCGACCATGGTGGCCGAGGAAATCCAGAAGCGGACGGGCAAGGAAACCCGCGTCTGTGTGCTGGGCCATCTGCAGCGCGGGGGGGTGCCCACCACCTTTGACCGCATGCTCTGCACCCGTTTTGGCGTGGGGGCGGTACGCCTGATCTCCGAGGAAAAGTATGGGGTGATGGTCGCCCTCATCCCGCCTAATACGGTCGGGATACCTCTCCAAGAGGCGATCGGGCAACTCCGCACCGTGCCGCCGGAAGGCGACATCATCCGCACCGGCCGGGCACTGGGCATCAGCTTCGGGGACTAGGGCGTATTTCCATCGCGTGTTGCTCCGCAGGGTTGCTGGCTGGTAGGACGGTCTCCGCACCGTCCGCGGGCGGTACCACACACTACAAAGCCTGACCCTGTTTCTCGGCCCAGATCGCCGACCGGTATGGTTCGTTGCCCTGAATATCCTCTCAGGCGCGTGTAGGCGTGTAGCTGTGACC
>JANMVS010000015.1:0-11024 GCA_031392885.1 Verrucomicrobiota bacterium | reverse complement strand
ATGATCGCGCTCGGGGCCGGACTGCGGCGCACCCAGTTGCTGACCGAGACGGCGGAGACGAGTTTGTTTAATCTGGTCGTGATGGTCGCCACGCCGTGCCTGATTTTTGAGTCGGTGGCGACGAACCCGGCGCTGCGCCAGCCGGGCAACCTGCTGCTGCCGCCGCTGCTCGGCTTCGGGCTGACCCTGCTGTCGATGGCTCTGGGCTGGTATGTGGCGCGCGGCCTCGGGCTGACGATCGGCCACGGATTGCGGACTTTCGCGCTGGCCGTCGGCCTGACGAATTACGGTTACCTGCCACTGCCGCTGATGGACGCCATGTTTGGTCCGGAAAGCCGGGCGGTGTTGTTGGTGCACAATGTCGGGTTGGAGGCGGCCATCTGGACCGGCGGGATTCTGGTGGTGAGCGGCCTCTCGCCGCTCGAGGGCTGGCGCAAATTGATCAATGCGCCCGTGATTTCGCTCCTGCTGGCAGTCGCGGCCAATCTCACCGGGGTGGCGGACCACTTGCCGCAACTGGTGATGAACTTCGTGCACGCGCTGGCGGTGTGCGCGATTCCACTCGGGTTGATCATGACAGGCGTGAGCCTTGAGCCGCATTTCGCCGACCCGAAACAATTGGTGAACCCCCGGGTGACCCTCATCGCGTGGTTGCTGCGGCTGGTCGTGCTGCCGCTCCTCCTGCTGAGCGCGGCGCGCTGGGTGCCGTGCTCGCTCGAGCTCAAGCGCGTGCTCGTGGTGCAGGCGGCGATGCCGTCCGCGGTGGTGTCCGTCATCGTCGCCCGCGTCTACGGCGGGCAGCCGCTGGTGGCCGTGCAGATCGTCCTCGGCACGACGGCGCTGGCGCTGTTCACCATTCCCTTCTGGCTGCGCTTCGGGCTTTCGTTTGCCGGCCTGGTGCCGTAAGCGGCCGCGCGGCTGACCCCGGCCAGCTGGAAACAGGGGACCGCTTTCCAGTCGGGCGGGAGTTGACGCTGGTGTTCCAGCCCGACTGACTCGACCGCATTATGGACTGGATATCCGACCCACAAATATGGATCAGCCTGATCACGTTGACGGCGCTCGAGATCGTGCTCGGCATCGATAACATTATTTTCATCTCGATTCTCGCCGGCAAACTGCCGGTCGACCAGCAGGCGAAAGCGCGCCAGACGGGGCTGATGCTGGCGCTCGTCACGCGCATTCTGCTGCTGTGCAGTCTGGCCTGGATGGTGAAGCTCACCGCGCCGCTTTTTTCGGTATTCGGTTTCGCCGTCTCCGGCCGCGACCTGATTTTACTCGGTGGCGGCCTGTTTCTGATCGTGAAAAGCACGCTGGAGATCCACGAGAAGCTGGAGGGAGCCGAGGATCACGCGAATCCGAAGGGCGCCGTGAAATTCAACGCTGTCCTCGTGCAGATCCTGCTGCTCGACATCGTATTTTCCCTCGACTCCGTCATCACCGCCATCGGCATGGCCAACAATCTCGGTGTCATGATCACCGCCGTGGTGCTCGCCCTGCTCGTCATGCTCAGGTATGCGGGCGCGGTGAGCGACTTCGTGCACCAGCATCCGACGCTCAAGATGCTCGCGCTGTCGTTCCTGCTGCTGATCGGCGTGACGCTGGTGGCCGAGGGCACGCACCAGCATGTGAACAAGGGCTACATTTACTTTGCCATGGCTTTCTCCTTCGCCGTGGAGCTGCTGAATTTGAAGCTCCGCAAGAAATCCATCCCGGTCGTCCTGCACGAAGGGGCGCCCTGAGGAATTTTCCATGGAAACCATCCCGCTGGATTTTCGCGAACTGCCGGAGCCGGGCCGCCGCCGAGGCGGAGGAGAAACCCTTCCTGTTGCTCGTGGTCGGCGATCCCGCGGCCGGGGCGCAGGTGCCGGTTTTTGCCACGCAGAAGAAGCCACTCGGGGAGATCTCGACCTGCCTGTGATTTTTCCGCGCTGGAATATTCTTCCCCGCTGCGCCTCTTTCCCCCCATGAAACGACTTTCCCTTGTGCTGGCCCTTGCGGTGGTCCCGTTCCTCAACGCCCAGGACCCCGCCGGCGACATGGAAAAGGCCGTGGCAGCGCTCGTGGCCGGCCCGCAGGTGACGGTGGTGCACTTCTGGGCGCCCTGGTGCCCGAATTGCCGGGCGGAAATGGCGCCCGACGGCTGGGCGAAGTTTGTCGGGGCCAATCCCGAGGTGAAGGTTGTTTTCCTCAACCTCTGGCACCGGGGACAGGATCCCGCCCCCAAGCTCAGGGCCGGGGGCCTCGGCGCGCAGCCCAATCTGCTGCTGCTCACGCACCCCAATCCCTCCAGTCTGGAGGCGACCCGGCTGAACTCCTTCCTCGGTCTGCCGCTGACGTGGATTCCGTCCACCTGGGTCTTTCGGGCCGGCAAGTTGCGCGTGGCATTCAACTATGGCGAGATCCGCTTCCCCGTGCTGCAGCAGATGGTCGATGATGCGCGCGAGAACTGGGATCGTTGATTAGCGGTAGGTCCGAGACCCCGAAGCTTGGCAGGGACCGTGAGCCGGTCGAACGGCTTCGGCCTGGTTGGATGCAGGGCGGTCAGCCCTGCAGGTTCCGGGTGGAGGGCCCGTCTCCCGACGGGCCGCGGCTGGTCGCGCCGTTGTTGGGCGCAACAAACCCGGTGTGCCCCGTTAACCCCTGCTGGCGTTCCAGGGATCGTCCCCCGGCCTTCGCCGGGGCGCTTGTCCGGGCCGTCGCCCGGCAAAGGAGACCAGCCCTCCAATCTTCATCGCTTGCGCTCTTTGGTCGGCCCCGGCAGGTTCCGCGCAATATGAATCTCCGTCCGCTGCTTCCGACCGTCGCGTTGCTCGTGTCACTGATTGCCGTTACGCCCGCGACTGCGGCGCCTCCCCGCCCCAGCGTCGCGGCAGATGCCGTGGCGGTTGCGACGGAATCGGCCAAGGCCAACGCCTTCTTCGACCGCGTGTTTGACGAGGCCGTCGCCCGCAGTCCCATGTTCATGGCGCAACTGGGGATCAAGCAGGCTACGGACAAGTGGGACGATATCTCCGATGCCCGCGCCTTGGAGGATTTCGTCATCACGGTCCAGCATCTCGCGGAGCTGAAGCGCTCCTTCAATTTCGAACTGCTCGATGACCAGACCAAGGTCAGTTACCGGATGTTCGTCAACGCCGCCGAACGCAGCATCGAGGGCTGGAAGTGGCGTTACTACAACTACCCGTTCAACCAGATGTCGGGCCTGCACTCGGAGGCGCCGGCGTTTCTCATCAACTACCATCCGATTGCCAGCGTGGCGGACGCGCTGGCTTATATTGCACGGCTCCGCGGCATGGGGTTGCTGTTCGACCAGCTGATCGAGGGCGTCAGGATACGCGAGTCGAAGAACATCATCCCGCCGCGCTTCGTGTTTCCGCTGGTCGCGGATTCGATAAAAGAGGTCATCAGCGGCCAGCCGTTCGACCAATCGGCGAAGAAGAGCGCGCTGTGGGAGGACTTCGCGGGCAAGGTCGGGGCGCTGAAGGACGTCGACGCCGCGACCCGGGAAAAATTGCTGGCCGAGGCCCGCGCGGAGCTGATCGGGTCGGTCAAGCCCGCCTACGAACGGCTGCTCAGTGTACTCGCCGCCCAGCAGAAGATCGCCACGGACGACGACGGGGCCTGGAAATTTGCCGGGGGCCTCGATTACTACGCCTTCGCCCTGCGCGGTTCGACCACCACGAATATGACGGCGGACGAAATCCACCGGCTGGGCCTGAGTGAGGTCGCGCGCATCCACCAGGACATGAAGGCCATCATGGCCAAAGTTGGCTTCAAGGGCGACCGCCAGGCTTTCTTCAAGTTCATCAAGGAGGATCCGCAATTTTATTACCCGACCACGCCCGAAGGAAAGGCCGCCTATCTGAAGCGCGCCACGCAGATTATCGATGACATGCGCGTTCGCCTCGACGAATTCTTCATCACCAAGCCGCAGGCGCCCCTGGTGGTCAAACCGGTCGAACCCTTCCGCGAGCAGGGCGCCGCCGGCGCCTTCTACGAACAGCCTTCAGCGGACGGCGCCCGACCCGGCACGTATTATGTCAACACCGTCGACATGCACGGCGTGCCGATCTTCGAGATGGAAACGCTGGCGCATCACGAGGCGATTCCCGGCCACCACATGCAGATCGCCATCGCCCAGGAATTGAAGGGCATTCCAAAATTCCGGATGTACGGGGGCAACACCGCCTACGTCGAGGGCTGGGCGCTGTACACGGAGTACTTTCCCAAGGAATTTGGCTTCTACCAGGATCCCTATCAGGATTTCGGGCGGCTTTACGACGAACTGCTACGGGCGGTCCGCCTCGTGGTTGACACCGGTCTGCACGCCAAGAAGTGGACGCGCGCCCAGGTCATGGACTACTTCCGCACGAACACGCCGAATCCCGAGCGGGATATTTTCACCGAGACCAACCGCTACATCGTGTGGCCCAGCCAGGCGACGGCCTACAAGATCGGCATGCTCAAGATCGTGGAGCTGCGCGAGCTGGCAAAAAAACAGCTGGGGCCGGCCTTCGACCTCCGGGAATATCACGACCTCGTGCTGAAGAATGGGGCCGTGCCGCTGAACATCCTCGAGGAAAACGTGCGCGCCTGGATTGCGAAAAAGAAGGGCTGAGCAAAACGGTAGGAGCGGCCTTCTGCGCGATGGCTTGCCCACGCAACCCCAGCCGTCGCCCAAGCGTTATGGCTGGCAGGCACGAATAGGCCGAAAGCAGCAGGAAGCGGGAACACAAACCTGGGGCAAGGAGTAGTCACCTCGCAGGTGATGGGATTAAAGTGCCAGCAAACCGGTTTCCCTTCTGGGTTCTACGCGTTTCAACTGAGGATTTTTACCGTCCGGGACTTTTTATCGTGAAATCCGTGGTCAATTGGACTAAAAAGAATTTGTTCACAGCGCGCTTTGACCCCATGAGCGAATCCCAAAGAAACAAGCCTGCTGCTCCGGTTCCGATGACGGAAGGCGGTGGGGTTGCGGCGGACGGCAGCCGGGGGCCACAGGACATCGTCGTATTCATCACCCGGCGGGAGGGGAAGTGTGCGGAGTGCGGCGCGGAGTTTTTCAAGGAGGCAATGATTCGCGTGGAAGACGGGCAACCCCTCTGCCTTGATTGTGCCGACCTCGGGCATCTCGAGTTTCTCTCCCGGGGTAACACGGCGCTCACCCGCCGCGCCTCGAAACATTCCCCATTGCGGGCCGTGGTCGTGCAATGGTCGCGCTCCCGCAATCACTACGAACGTCAGGGCATCCTGGTGACCGCCCCGGCGATCGACCGCGCCGAGAAGGAATGTCTCGGGGACGCGGCTGCCCGCAAACGCCAGCGGGAGCGGGCGACGGAACGGCGCGAGGGTGTCGAGACGGCTTATGCGACGAGTGTCGCCGGGGCGATCCGTTCCGCGTTTCCCGGCTGCCCGCTCGCGGAGGCCGAACAGATCGCCGGCTGGACCTGCGCCAAGCACTCCGGCCGTGTGGGTCGATCCTCAGCCGCGAAGGCCCTCGACCCGTCGGCTCTCCGACTGGCGGTCATCGCCCGCATCCGGCATGAGCATACCGATTACGACCGGCGGCTGATGCGGCAGGGCGACCGGGGCGCAGCCCGACAATCCGTCCGGGCGGAAATCGACCGCGTGCTCGGGCAATGGGAGTCGCCGCCCGCCCGGTCGGGCGGGGTGGGTTGAGCAGCCGAAATTCCGCCAGGCGGCATGGCCATGAAAAACCAGAAGCACAAAAACAGGAGCCAACGCTCACCATCCGTCCCTTTTCGATTATGATAACCCCGCTCCAACCTCCGTCCGCCGCTCCCGGTGAGCGCGGCTGTGCTCAATCGTTAGGCGTTATCATGTGCATGACCTTCCTTCGGCTTTACCTGGCAGCAATACTTTGCTCGGCAGCAAATCCGCATTCTGCGGCGCCTATATCCGATCTGAGTTCGCCATCACAACAAGTCCGCGACGACGCGGCAAAAGTTCTCAGAGACAAGTTCACTCTGCCTCCGCGCGCACGATGGGAATCCACTCTTGCCGCAGTTAAGCCCGGAGTCTCAAAGGAATCCGTGCTCAAACTTCTCAATCAGTTCAACGTTACTCTCGGGGGTATCACCGCCAGCGGGCAGACATTTACTGAGTCCTATCGTCTAGACGATGCATGGGAGTCGGCCTGTTCATATCAGCGCGTGGACTCAGCCGAAACGGTCATCAAACCTACACGATACGAGAGCCTGCGTGACATTTGGGTCGCGCCACCGCCCGATTTCACGGGTGTTTGGACCACCTACTTCGTCAACGGCCAACAGAGTCGCGAAATCCACTATGTGAGCGGGCACTATTGCGGAGTCTTCACCGCTTTTCACTCAGAGGGCTCCAAGTCCTGCGTCCAGCACGACGATTCTTCAGGCGCGAACGGAGAGGACACAGGCTATTTTCCATCAGGTCGCGTTTCGTATCACGCACGCTACAAGAATGGTTCTCCGGTCGGGACGTGGACACACGACAAGGAGGATGGCTCCGTTCTTGCCACCACAAAACACCCAGAGCCGGAACAAATGACGCCCAACTCGGAAGGGCTGGGAAAAGGGTCAGCTATAAGTATTTATTTTGAGATGCTGCGGCTTGGCCGGGTCGTGCGCTCCCCGGACCACGGCGGAATCGCGGTCTGTTAAACTACAAACGGGCACTGACCCGCCGCAGATTGTCGCAGACGATGGCGGCGGCCACGGCGGCGTTGAGTGATTCGGCGCCGCCAAATCTTGGGATTGTAACGTAATACGTTACTAAGGGCCGAAGGGCTTCGGAAATACCGCGGCCTTCGCTGCCGATGACGATCACCGCGTCGCGCAGAGGCTTGAGCGCGTGTACATCCTCGCCCTGCAGATCGCAGCCGAGGACCGGCACCGTGAGGCCGGCGAGGGATTCGGCCAGTGGCGCGGTGTGGACGGTCACGCGGGCGAACGAGCCCATGCTGGCGTTGATGACTTTCTGGGCAAACAGATCGGCGCAGTCCGGCGAGAGCAGCACGCGGTCGAGGGCGAACCAGTCGGCGAGCCGCAGGAGCGTGCCGACATTTCCGGGATCCTGGATCCCATCGAGGGCGAGGGTGAGGCCGCGGTTGAGCGCCCCAGCGGACAGGGTGGCGCGGGTGATCTGGCCGACCGCCAGGACGCTCGACGGGGTGGGGTAGTGGCTAAGGCGGGCCAACTCATCGTCGGTGATTTCGGAAATCTGGAGCTGCGTCGACCCCGCCGCAGCACGCGGGCGAGGTCGCCCGCGCTCCCGTTCAATCCACGCGGCGGTCGCGTAGATTTCTAGCAGCGGATAATTGGCCGCCAGCAATTCACCGACGACCTTCTCGCCCTCGACGACGAAGAGCCCCGCCGCCTCGCGGTGTTTTTTTTTGCGCAGGTCGCGCAGACGGGTGAGTTCGGCTTTGGTCAGCGGCATCCGGGCGAGCAGAGCAGCGTGAATGGTGGTTGGCAATCGCGGCTTAGCCCGCATGACCGACCGAGTCCCGGACCCACGCGGGCTGAGAGTCGTCGAGCACCGCCAAAATTTCGTGACGAGGGTGAAATATGCGGGTTAGGCCCTGGTTGGCCCACGGAACACGCGGTAAAAAGACGGCCGCACCTCAATCTTTTTTTCTGTGAATTCCGCGTGTTCCGTGGGTGAAAAATCAGGGGCACTACGGGCTTTTCAAAAAGCACCGGGGTTGCTATGGTCAAAGCCATGAAACGAATAGCGCCCCTGGTTCTCGCATTGTTTTGCACCGTGCTGTTCGTTGTGCCCGCCGGGGCGGCGGAGGCCGGGAAGCCCGCGGCGCCCGCGGCCAAGGGCAAGACCCCCGGCATCGAGCTGGCCACCATGGCCTCGCAGGTCACGGGCATCGCGATCTCCCCCATGCTGGGCGTCAGCGGAGTGGGGGCCTATCAGTATTTCAAGGCGAGCACGCCCGAAGAAAAGGCGGCGCTGCCCTGGTTCGCCCAGATTTCCTTCTGGCTGCCGGCGCTGTTGCTCGTGGGCGTCTGTGCGGCCAAGGACACCATCGCTCCCCTGCTGCCGCCAGGCATGAAGAAACCCCTCGATATTGCCGAGGCACTCGAAAACAAGGTCAGCGGACTGGTCGCGGCCGGCGCGGTCGTGCCTTCGCTGGTGGCGCTGGGCTCCAAGCTAATGATGCAGTCCGCCGGGTTGGAGCACACCCCGGTCATGGCGGGCGGGCTGGGCATGATCCAACTCGGGGCCATCGATCTGTCCTGGCTGCTGACCATCTTGATGGTGCCGCTTTCCGTTGCGGTGTTTGGCGTCGTCTGGGTGGTGGGGCATGCGATCAACGTGCTGATTCTGATCAGCCCGTGGGGCGGGGTGGATACCGTCCTGAAGGCGCTGCGCACCAGCGTGCTCTCCCTGGTGGCGGCCACGGCCTACATCGACCCGGTGGTGGGTGCGACCCTGTCGGCCGTCATCATTATCCTCGCCTACCTCATGGCCGGCTGGGCATTCCGGCTGATGGTGTTCGGCACGGAGTTCACGTGGGATTTTTTCACCTTCCGCCACAAACGTTTCAAGCTGCTGGCGGACGGCAACAAGCTGTTCACCGCTCGCGAACTCTCCGGCGCGCCGATGCGCACCTACGGCCGCCTCTGTCAGGAAGCCGACGGCAAGCTGAGCTTCAAGTTCCGCCCCTGGCTGGTACTCCCCGAGCGCGTGGTCGAGGTCCCGCGCGACGGGTTGGTCGTCGGCAAGGGCCTGTTTTATTCCGAGGTGCTCGGCTTCGACCGGTCGGCGGACAAACTCACCACCCTGTTGCTGCTGCCCCCGCGCTACCGCGGGCATGAGGAGCTCCTGGCCCGCACCTACCGCATCTCCGGGACTTGCGATGTCGGCCTGCGCAAGGCGTGGAGCTGGATTAGGGAAGCCTGCGGGTTCGGCGCGAAGCAACAGCCCGTGGCCGCCTGACGCGATGGACGCGCGCACGTTTTTCCGCTGGTTGCTGGCCGTCTTCTTTGTCGCCGCCGGGGCGAACCATTTCTGGCTGACGGATTTTTATGTGCGCATGATGCCGTCCTGGCTGCCGCGGCCCACGACGCTGGTTTATATCAGCGGGGTGGCGGAAATTCTGGGTGGCATCGGCACGCTGGTCCCGGCGGCGCGGCGGGCCGCGGGCTGGGGCTTGATCGCCCTGCTGGTGGCCGTATTCCCCGCGAATGTGCAGATGGCCCTGGCGCACCTCTCGCCGCCGGGCATGAACCTGCCGATTTGGCTGTTGTGGGCCCGGCTGCCGTTTCAGGCCGTGCTCCTGGCCGGGGTCTATTGGACCGCGGCCGGCCAGCTCCGCGTCGACACACTCGACTGACGTACTTGTCATCCTGAACGAAGCGAAGCAGGCTCCTCCAGGTTACATTCGTGCAGCGAAATCATGCTACGAATTTACCTGGCGGGACACTAGCCCGGATATTTCACCCTCTGCTCGCAACCGAAACCACACCCTGGGCCAAATCTTTTTCCGCATTCACGGCTGCTCGGGATATGCGGGCTAGCTCGCCGACCCGCGCCGCACGAGCAGCCAGTTCAGGGTGGCCACGGTGGCGATCGTCCCGATGACCACGGCATGGGTGGCGTTCATCTGCCACAACAGCACAAGGCACAGCACGATACCGGCGAGGGCGACGAACCTGCCCGCCGGCACCCGGAAGGCCTCGGCCTGCGGCCGCTGTTGCCGCAGCCGGATCAGGGACACGCAGGCCACGGCGTAGGTCACGAGGCGCGCGCCGGCCGAGATGATGGCGTTCCAGATGAAATTTCCGTAGATCGCGAGCGCCCAGACGAGGAGGCCCCAGATTAAAATCGAAACGTACGGTGTGCGGAAACGGGAGTGCACGCCGGCAAAGACGCGGGGAAAGTCGCCGCGCTCGGCCATCGCATAAGTTTGGCGCGGCACGCCGACGATCTGCGCACTCAGATAACCCGACGTGGAAATCATCGCTCCGAGCGCAATGCAGCCCGCCCCGATCGGACCCAGCAACGTGCGGGCCGCATCGGCCAGCGGCCGCTCACTGCCGGCAAGGTTGGGTACTGTGCGCATGGCGACGATCTGGGTGAGCAAGTAACAGGCGGCAATGACCAGCAGGCCGGTGAAGAGCGCGAACGGAATGTCGCGCCGCGGGTTCTTACCCTCGGCCAGCGGCATCAGGGCGGCCTCGAAGCCGCCGAACGCGAACAACAGCACCAGCACGGCGTTGAGCCAGCCGGCGGGCGTGGCGGCCACGGGCGGCTGGATGGCGGGTGTCCCCGTCCAGAGAAACCCCGCCAAAATGAGCAGTGCAATCGGCAGGAGTTTTGCCGCGGTCAGGATGTTCGACAGCCGCGCGCCCCGGTCCACTCCGCGGATGTTGGTGAGCGTCAGGGCGCCCAGCAACAACCCCATGAGAGCGAGGCGCGGCATGGGGGCGGTGGCGCCCGGCCAGAATTCCCCGAGATAGACAACGAACAGGTTGGCATTGGCGGCGGCGGACGTCAATCGCACCAACCAGATGAACCAGCCCATCTGGATGCCCCAAAACCGCCCGCAGGCCTCCCGCGCGAAAAGATAAGGGCCCCCGGCTTCCTTGAACTGGGAGCCGAGTTCGGCGAAGACGGCCATAAATACCGCGATGCCGCCCGCCGCGAAGCCATAGGCCCAAGGCGCCGCCGAGCCGACAAACCGCACCAAGTCGTCGGGCAGGCCGAAGATGCCGCTGCCGATGACCCCGTTGACCACGAGGGCGGTCAGGGTCCAGCGGCCCAGTGCCCGCACGAGCCGGGGCGGCGTTCCCTCCGGCAAGGATTCCGGGTTTGAATTCACGGGCGGCCGGCGGCGTGGGTCGACGCGAGGGCGGCCAGCGGCAATAGATATATTTTCACTTTTCGAGAAACGCGCGGAGGGCCTCGAGTTTTTCGGCCCAGTAGGCCTTCATCTTCTCGGCTGATTCAGGCGTGAGCAATTGGGCGTGTTGCGGCACGACCTGGCACTTGAGCGGTCCCTTCGGCCA
>JANMVS010000405.1:0-7323 GCA_031392885.1 Verrucomicrobiota bacterium | reverse complement strand
CCGGTAGTCGGCAATTGCCTCCTTGGCCAGATGATCCAAGCGGCCCGCTTTGGCATCTGCTTCCATCTGCTGGTCCCATTCGTCGTCGAAGCGGTGCTGCAGCCGCGTGTGGAGCTTGAGAAACTCCTCGCGCGGCAGGCGTTTGATGGCGGCTTCGATTTCCTGAACGGTGCTCACGATGAAATGTTTATACGAATGGACTTTGACGGCAAGTGGCGAAATTAGTGCAGGCTGGACATACCCGGTGGGCGCTTTGGGGCGCAACAAGGGTGCGCCCCGATGAATCCTTGGGGCTGTGCCACCTCGTCTCATTTCCCGTTGACCGCGGTGGGGCACGTCGGCTTCATGGCCGCATGGTTCCCAGCGTTCTAATCGTCGATGACGAGAAGCACACCCGCGAGGGTCTGCAGCAGGCGTTGCAGGAACACTATGATGTGTCCGTCGCCGGAAGTGCGGACGAGGCGTTCAACCTGATGGAGGCCCAGGAGTTTGAGGTGATCGTCACCGACCTGCGGATGCCGGGTAAAAGCGGGCTCAAGGTCATCGACAAAGCCCTGACGCTGCCGAACAAGCCGGCGGTGCTCATGATGACCGCTTATGGCAACATTGAGTCGGCCGTCGAGGCGATGAAGCGCGGCGCCGTGGATTTTCTGACCAAGCCGGTGCAGATCGACCGGCTGGAAATTCTCATCCAGCGGGCGCTGAAAACCAAGACGCTGGAGGTCGAGGTGAAGCAATTGCACGAGCGGCTCGATGAGAAGTTCAACGTCCAGGGCATCGTGGGTCATTCGTTGAAACTGGCCGAGGTCATCGACCGCGTGAAGTTGGTCGCCCCGTCCAAGGCAACCATTCTCATCGAGGGCGAGACGGGGACGGGCAAGGAGTTGATCGCGCAGGCCATCCACCAGGCGAGTCCGCGGGCGCGCGACCCGTTCGTCACCGTGCACTGTGCGGCGCTGCCGGCGACGCTGCTGGAAAGCGAGCTTTTCGGCCATGAACGCGGGTCGTTTACCGGCGCGACGGAGCGGCGCGAGGGCCGGTTTGAAATCGCGGACCGCGGCACGATTTTTCTGGATGAGATCGGCGAGATCGGTCCGGAGATCCAGGTGAAGCTGCTGCGGTTCATCGAGACCAAGAGCTTCGAGCGCATCGGCAGCACCAAGACCATCACGGTGGACGTGCGGCTGGTCGCCGCGACCAACCGGAACCTGGAGCAGATGGTGAAGGAGGGGAAGTTCCGCGAGGACTTGTTTTTCCGGTTGAATGTCGTGCGCATCAACACGCCGCCGCTGCGCGAACGTCCGGACGACATTCCCGTATTGCTGGAGCATTTCATCAGCGTTTTCTCGAAGGAGAACGGCTATGAGGCCGTGACCATTGAACCCGGCGCGTTACGGCACCTGCAGACCTATCCGTGGCCGGGCAATATCCGCGAGCTGCGCAATTTTTCCGAGAACGCCGTCGTGCTGCGCCGCGGCGGCAAACTGAGTGAGTTCGACCTCGAGCCGAAGTTTCGCGGGGAGGTCGCGCCCCCGCCGTTGATGCTGACGGCGACGCCGTCCAATCCCTATTCCGTCGGGGACAATGAAAAGCGCTTGTTGCGCGAAGCGCTGATGAAGGCCCGCGGCAACCGCACGAAGGCGGCCAAACTACTGGGCATCAGCCGGCGCACGCTGCACCGCAAGCTCGCGCAGTGGCCCGAGCTCGACGTACTCGATCGGGGATGAAATCCGGTCAGGAAATCATCCACTGGCTGGAGCAGGGGCGCGGCGCGTTTTGGCTGCGGCGCGGGGCGGTGGTGATTGCGGCGCTGCTGCTGACGACCATCTACTCCTGGAAGCAATTCCACGGCATCCCGACCGAGTTCGTGATGCAGCAGGCGGTGCTCGGACGGCAACTCGCGCACGGTGAGGGGTTCACGACCTTGGTCAATTACCCGCAGACCTACGCGGTGATGCAGGCGCGCGGGGAGCCGTTCAAAGAGCAGCGGCTTTACCCGGAGTTGCACAATGCACCGCTGTATGCGCTGACCCTGGCGGCGGTGTTCAAGATGCTGCCGGAGTCAAGCTGGGCCCGGCGGCCGCAGCCGCCCGACGGCTGGCTGCCCGACTACGTGGTGCTGTTGGTGAACCTTGCGCTGTTCTGGGTGGCGGTGGGGCTGGTGTGGCGGCTGGCGCATCGACTCTTCGATGCGCGCGCGGCCTGGCTGGCAGTGCTCGCGACGGCGGGGTCGGTGACACTTTGGCAGCAGACGGTGGTGCTGACCGGCCTGCCGGTCTTCATGGTGCTGATGCTAGGAGTGTTTAATGTGCTCGCGGGTTTGGAGGAGCAGTGGCCCGATGCGCTCCCGTTCAGTAAAAGCCTGGCGGGGCGCGTGGCCCTGCTGGGCGGGCTCAGCGCGCTGCTGTTTTTGACGGAGTATTCCGGGGGGCTCGTGGCGCTGGTGCTGGGCGGCTACTTGGCCATGCGGACCGGGGGCCCGGCGCGCGGGCCGGTGCTCGGGGTTTTTGTCTTGGCGCTGCTGCTGCCCGTGGCCCCGTGGCTGGTGCGAAACACCGCCGTGGCCGGCCATCCCCTCGGTCTGGCGTGGCAGAACCTGGCGCTGAAATCCGGCGATCCGCAGGCCGAGCCGGCCGCCCAACGCAACCTGGCCACCACGGAGGCCCCGGGGCTGGATGTGAAAAAACTCGGCAACAAGGGGCTGACCGGCATGGAACTGAATTTGCGCGAGCGCCTCTGGTCGGGCGGCGGACTGATGCTGACGGCATTTTTCATCGCGGGACTGGCCTATCAATTCCGGCACGGGCCGGTGAACCGCGTGCGCTGGTGTTTTGGCGTGGTGCTGCTGGTGCTGCTGGCGGCCCAGCCCTATTTCAACTCAGGCGAGAGTCCGCGGCTGCCGGCTTATTACCTGGCACCGTTGATCGTCGTGTTCGGCGCGGGATTTTTCTTCGTCCTGGTGGACAGCCAGGCCCAGCTGACCATGCACTGGCGCTGGGTCGTGGCCGGCTTGCTCCTGCTGCAGGGGCTGCCGCTGGTTCGCGACTGCCTCGAGCCCCGGAAGATTCACTTCCACTACCCGCCTTATTACCCGAACCTGTTCATGGAACTGAAGCACGACATGCAGACCCGGTTTCTCGCCGGCACCGGGGTGGCGACCGATGTGCCGGCCGGCACGGCGTGGTATGGCCGGATGCGGGTCTGGGCCAAGCCGGAGCGGCTGCGGGACTTCTCCCGGATCATCGTCGAGCAAAACATCGGCGCGTTGTTGTTGACGCCCGTGACGCTCGACCGGCCGTTCTTTACCGAACTGGCGGCGCGCACGGGTGACACGATCAGCCTGAGCGACACCGGCGGGTGGGGCGGGGTGTATGTGGGACTGGTGACTCGCCGGATGCCTCCGAACTTTCCCTTGAACCTGCCGCCGCAGAAGCTGACGGAAAACATGGTCCTGCTGGTCAACCCGCAAACTGTGTTGCAGCGGGGAAATTGAATTGCATGGCTCCCCTAACTCGGGCTTAAGTCATCCCCCGTCAACGTTCTGGTCACGCCCATGAATAAACTACCCGGATTCGCGCTGCCTCTTCTGGCCTGGCCTACATTGGCCCTGGCCGTCTATGCCCCTATTCCGGAGCAGGAACAGGGCAAAGCCCTGACCTTCCGCCTGGGGGCTTCGGCCTACCAAGACAGCAATATCTTCGGTGGGGCCACCGGGGAGATCAGTAGCATGGTCTACAACTTCAACGGGGCGATTTCCTACAACGGCTCCATTGACGACCAGACCTTTGCCTCGGCTTCCTATGAGCTGAGCAATGACCATATCGTGGACCGACCGGGTAAGAAGAACCTGACCAGCCATACGATCAACGCCCGGCTGGCGCACTCGTTTTCTCCGGCAACCAACATCGACCTCAGCGCGGCCTACAACATCGCGAAGAACCCCGTCTCGCTGCTGTCCGGCGTCGCCCTAAACACCGATCAGTCGTTCAAGCGCGGCCAGCTCGACGCCCGCTTCACCACGGCCGCCGGCCAGAAGACCAACGTGGTCCCGAAGTATCGTTACATCAATTTCAGCTACGACAATCCCACCCTGGCGCTCGACCTCGACCACACGGAAAATCTGCTGGGCCTTGAGCTGTCCTATGCGCTGCTGCCGGAGACCAAGCTCGTGGGCGAATACCGCTACCAGGCGATCGGGTACGACACGGGGGCGGCGCTCAAGGACAAGACTTCCCACTTCCTGATGGGCGGCGTGGACTACAACCCCGGCAAAAACACGGTCCTGTCCGGCCGCGTCGGCTTCGAGAATCGCAGCCGCAATTCCGCCCCCGACACGACGGTGCCCTATGTCGAGTTGAGCGCCCGTTACACCTACGCGGAAGGCTCCTTCCTCGCCAGCGGCTACACCTTCACCATGGAGGAGCCGTCGGATGTGGTGCGGTTTACCGATGCCAAGGTGAACCGGCTTTTCGTCAACCTGCAGCACCGGCTCAGCGGTGCCGTGACGGCGTCGGGCTCGCTCACGTATGGGCCATCGCAACTGCAGGGCCGGAGCACGCAGAAGGACATCGATGAAAAGACGACCCGCTTCGGGCTGGGTCTGTCTTGGCAGCCCACCAAGAACTGGACGGTCAATGCCAACTATGACCTGGACGATGTGAACTCGGACGACGCGAACCGTGGCCAGCACCGCAGTCGCTACGGTGTTTCCGGGCGCTATACATTTTAAGCGACCTCGCGCTGGCTCATGGCTCTCCCTCCGGCTAGCAAGGATAGCGCTACTCTCGGCGATTTTGTCGGCTTACTCAGACTGCGCAAGGCCCTCGTTTTCATCGTTCTCGCCCTCGTTGTCCTGACGACCCTCGGGGTGACCGCCCTGCTGCCCAAGTGGTACCTGGCCACCGCCAAGATCCGCGTGGAGAAGCCGGAGAGCGAGGTGAAGCTCTTCCAGGCCCAGAGCAACGCCTATTACGATCCGTCCTTCATCCAGGACCAGTTCGAGATCCTGCAGTCGGAAAAGATCCTTTACCCGGTCATCGCGCACCTCGATCTCAGCGCCATCCTCGGCAAGCAGCTCAACAACGGGGGCGCCCTCTCGCCGGCCATCAGCTATAAATACCTCATCGGGAAAATGCTGCGGGTCGAGTCGCGCCGGGGCACCTCGATCATCGAGCTGAATGTCTACGCCCTCAACGCCGCCCTTGCGGCCAGCATTGCGAATGACATCGCCCGCGTTTACGCCGAGGACCGCATTACCCTTGCTACTGCCGACCAGCGCGAGGGCCTGGTGCAGTTGCGGAAGGAGCTCGAAAAGCAGGAACGAACGCTGGTCGCCCAGCGCGACCATGTGGAAAAACTCCGCAAGGAACTGAACGTCGCCGGCGTCGACCTCAGCCAGCGCTACACGGATATGGACGTGGAGACGCTGCGCCAGATGCAGAACTCACTGATCGCCCTCCGGGTGGACGCCATCGGCCGCCGGACCCGGTGGGAGCGCTTTCGCAGCATTCCCACCGAAGACCGCCGGAATGTCGTCAATTCCGAGCTGATCCAGGACACGAACATCCTGAACCTGCTGCAAGCCTACCTCATCTCCGACCAAAACGTGACCAAGCTGAAGGCCCGTCTCGGGGAGGCGCACCCCGACCTTATGGCCGCCATCGAGAACAGCGCCAAGATCCAGCAGCAGCTCGATAACCTGCTCCGCGGCTACGAAAACTCACTCGAGATGTCCTACAAGGAGGCCGACGCCCGGGTCACCGAGCTCGAGCGGCAGCTGGCGCAGGCCAAGGTGGACCAAATCCTCTCGGCCCGCGAGCGCATGCGCCCCTTCGAGGAGGCGACGACCAAGCTCGACGACGAGCAGCGCTTGCTCACCACCCTCAAGCTCACGCTGCGGCAGCGCGAAATCGATTTCCAGGTGCCGAAGAAGACCATTGAAATCCTGAACACCGCCGAGCCGGCCCTGTTCGCCAGCAAACCCAACTGGGCGTTGAATATTTTCTTCGCTTTCGTCTTTGGGGGCATTCTCGGGGTCGGCACCGCGGTTTTGCTCGAGTATCTTGACACCAGCTTCCACAATGTGGCCGATGTGGAGCGCAAGCTCAACCTGCCGGTGCTCGGTGTCATCCCCTTCATGGCCGAGCCCGGGGAGTTGCACAATCCGAGTTCACCCGAGGGCGAGCCCTACCGCGTGCTCCAGACCAACCTCAACCTCGCGCTGCGGGCCGGCCAATCCGCGGGGCTGGTCATGCTGTCCGCCGGCCCCGGCGAGGGCAAGTCCACCACGCTGCGCCAACTCGCGCTCTGCATGGCGGCGAGCGGGGAGAAAGTGCTGCTCATCGACTCCGACGTCCGGCGTCCCACGCAACACCGGCTCGCCAACTGCCCGCGCGAGCCCGGCCTGACCGACGTCCTGCTGAACCAGGCGGGATGGGCCGACGCCATCAAACGGGACAAGTCCGGCTTGATCGACTTCCTGCCCGCCGGTGCCGCCGCGAACCAGGTCACACTCGGTCTGCTTTATGCGAACAAGCTCCGCGAGCTGCTGGGCGAATTCCGGACGCGCTACGACAAGATCCTCTTCGATTCGCCGCCCATCATCGGCGTCAGCGATGCCTCGGTGCTCACCAGCGTCATGGACGGCGTGGTGCTGCTCATCCAGCACCGCCGCAATCCCGAGAGCATGGTGCAGCGCGCCCGCCAGATCATCGAAGGGCTGAAGGTCCCCATCATCGGCGTCGTGCTCAACCAGGTGCCGACCGGCACGGGCGAGGACTACGGCTACTACACGAACAATTACTCCTATTATTCCCATGCCCACGCGGCCGGCCACCCAACCGGCAAAACCGAGGGCGGGCGCAAAACGGAGCGGCTCGAGCTGACCGAGAAAACCAACCGGAAGAAAGGGTAGGGTCGCCGTTCCCCGCCAACGAGGCCGGCGCGGCCGGCGATTCCACCCGGTGATTTCGCGAACCAGCTTGTCAGGGTGGAAGCTAGCCCGGATATATCACCCTCTCCTCGCAACCGAAACCACACCCTGTGCCAGATCTTTTTCCTCATTCACGGCTGCTCGGGATATCCGGGCTAAGGACAACCCCGACAAGTCGGGGTTGTTTCAGCCCGCATGACCGACCAAGCGCCGGACCCACACGGGCTGAGAGTCGTCGAGCACCGCCAAAATACCGTGGCGAGTGTGAAAAATGCGGGCTAGGCTTTGACTGACCCACGCACCCCGAACCATGGCCTCGATCACCAAGAGCTACGAATCACGCGACGTCGAAAGCAAGTGGTATGCCGCCTGGCGGCAGGCGGGCTGCTTCG
>JANMVS010000564.1:0-2731 GCA_031392885.1 Verrucomicrobiota bacterium | reverse complement strand
CCGGAACCGGCTTAAGCCCAGGCCCGGCGCGCTGACCGTTAGGGAGTTAGGAATATTTCGTTATGTACGCATGCCCCGGCCACACCCCGCCCTGACAGGCACCCCTCTCAAGAGGGGATCTTAACCAAGGTAGTCAACAGTACCAACGTCCCTAATGATTAGGACTATTGAATTTCATCAGGTGGGTAGGGCGCGAACGGGACGAGGGCAGGAGCCTCGGCCGCTGGGCGCGCCGGAAGGACAATCGCGGACGGCCCAGCGGTCCGTCCCTACCGGCCTGCGCCGAGCCTCCGGCGAGGCAAGCCGGCGCTGCTGCGCCAAAGTCAAAAGCCGAGGGAACGTTGGTATAAATCCCGGGATGAGTGAGGTGGCGCACAGCGCCGGGGGTGTTGCCTGCTCTTAACGAAGTATTGTTAGCGGCTTAGGGAGGTCGAATATCCGGATCAAAGCGATGAGGCAAAGGAGCCAAGGTTCCTTCTTGCCAAGGGCGAAAGCGGGTTGCAACTTGGCCGATTACGCACCTTTCACACGTCACCGCCGACATGAATCAGAACATCCGAAATATCGCCATTATCGCCCACGTTGACCACGGCAAGACCACGCTCGTGGATAAGTTGCTCAAGGAAGGCGGCGTCTACCGCGCCAACCAGCGCGTCGAAGAGCGCGCCATGGATTCCATGGACCTGGAGAAGGAGAAGGGCATCACCATCAAGGCCAAGAATACTTCCGTCCACTGGAAGGACAAGACGATCAACATCGTGGACACCCCCGGCCACGCTGACTTCGGCGGCGAGGTCGAACGCGCCCTCCGCATGGTTGACGGCGTGCTGCTGCTCATCGACGCCTATGACGGCCCGCAGGCCCAGACCCGCTTCGTGCTGCGCAAAGCCCTCGCCCACGGCCTCAAGGTCGTGCTCGTTATCAACAAGATCGACCGCGAAAACGCCGAGCCCGCCAAGATGTATGACAAGGTGCTCGAACTCCTCATGGAGCTCAACGCCACCGAGGAGCAGTTCGATGCGCCGGTCGTTTACGGTTCCGGGCGCGACGGTTACATGATGCTGCACCTCGGCGAAGAGAAGAAGGACATGAGTCCCCTCTTCCAGACCATTCTCGATCACGTCCCGCCGCCGTTCGCCAAACCCAACGAGCCCTTCCACATGCTCGTCTCCAACATCGATTGGAGCGATTACGTCGGCCGGATCGCGGTCGGCAAGATTCTCGGCGGCACCGCCTCGATCGGTGATACCATTTTTGTCGTCCGCCACTCCGACGGCAAACGCGTCCGCGCCAAGATCAGCAAGATTTTTGAGTTCACCGGCCTCGGCACTGCCGAAGCACTCAGTGCCAGTGCCGGCAACATCGTCGGCATTGCCGGCGTCGAGGACATTGACATCGGCGACACCATTACCGCCGACGAAGCGGGCCACGCCCTGCCCTTTACCCAGATTGACCCGCCGACCCTGGAGATGCAGTTCTGCGTCAACGACGGTCCGCTCGTCGGTCGCGAAGGCAAGCTGGTCACTTCCCGCCAACTGCGCGAGCGCCTCATGCGCGAGCTGAAGACCAACGTCTCCATCAATATTGAGGACAGCGACAAAGCCGGCATTTTCAACGTCAAGGGCCGCGGCGCGATGCAGATCGCCGTCCTCGTCGAGACGATGCGCCGGGAAGGCTTCGAACTCCTGGTCTCCCGCCCCACTGTGATTGAGAAGACGGTCGATGGCGCCCGCCATGAACCTTACGAGACCGTCTGGATCGAGGTGCCCGACGAGTGCGTCGGCGCCATCATGTCGAACCTCGCGAACCGGAAGGGCCGCCTAACGAACATGGAAAAGCTTCCGCACACCACGATGATGGAAGCCACCATCACCACGCGCGGTTTGATCGGCATGGAGATCGATGTCGTCAATGCCACCAGCGGCCGCGGCGTGCTCAGCCATCTTTTCAAGGAATATGGTCCCTACGCCGGCGAGGTGCTCACCCGCATCACCGGCACGATCGTTGCGACCGAGGCCGGCACCACCACCGGCTACGCCCTCGAGATGGTGCAGGAACGCGGCAAGCTGTTCGTCGATCCCGGCGAGGAGGTTTACGAAGGCATGATCGTCGGCGAGAATCCCCGCAACGAGGACATTGCCTGCAATGCCGTCCGCGCGAAGCAGCTCACCAACTTCCGCTCCCAGGGTTCGGGGGTCGCCACCGGGCTCACCCCAGCCGCCAAGTTCTCCCTGGAGCGCGCCATCGAGTACATCGCCGCAGATGAGTTCGTCGAAGTCACGCCCAAGAACCTGCGGCTGCGCAAACGCATCCTGAACTCCGGCGCGCGCATCAAGGCCACCAAAGCCGGCAAGTAGGCCTGCGGCTCCCTGACCTCCCGGCCCCCGTCGCGTCTTTTCGCGACGCGGGCCTTTTATTAGCCCTGAGCCGGGATCATGCAGCCTCGGCCGCAAAACGTGTTTTGCCCGTGACGGGAAGAAACAGGGCTGTAGGAGGCGCTTTATGCCCCGATTCGCAACCTGCGCCGCTCGCGAGCGCCTAGCTCGGGGCATAGAGCCCCTCCTACAGCTCAGATTCTGAGCTGTAATATCAACATCCTCTAGCTAATAGACTTTACAAGGAGGGAGGATGGGCAGGTAATGAGAGATGGCCCGCAAATTTCCGGCACTGGGAGAAGCGTTGGTGAAGCCGATCGAGGCGGCGTGGGCCGAGCCGCAGTCCGAGTGGGCTC
>JANMVS010000396.1:0-34551 GCA_031392885.1 Verrucomicrobiota bacterium | reverse complement strand
ACGAGGTGATGCAGGTAGGCGCGGGAGTAGTTTCCACAGGTGGTGCATGCGCAGCCCGCTTCAAGCGGAGCCTCCGAGAGCTTGTGGGCGATGCGGCGGAGCTGGACCTTGCCGCGGGCGGTGAAGGCCACCCCGCGTTGCGCCAACTGGCCGGGGATGATGCAGTCGAACATGTCCACGCCGCGGTGCACGGCTTCGAGCATGTCGATCGGCGTGCCGACGCCCATGAGGTAGCGCGGCAGGTTGGCCGGCAGTTCATCGGTCACGAAGCTGGTAAACTCATAACGCTCCGCATGCGTCTCGCCCACGGCGAGGCCGCCGATGGCCAGGCCGTCGAAGGGCAGTTCGCGCAGAAAGGCCGCGCTCTTTTTCCGGAGATCGTGGTGACACGCCCCCTGCACAATGCCGAAGAGCGCCGCCGGCGAGTCACCCCGGGCCAGCAGGGAGCGTTGGGCCCAGCGGTGCGTGAGTTCCATGGCCGCCGCGGCCTGCGCATAGGGCGCCGTGGACGGAATGCATTGGTCGAGCACCATCATGATGTCGCTGCCGATGGTCTTCTGCATCGCGATGCTGGATTCCGGCGAGAGCATGTGGAGGTCGCCGTTCACATAGCTCTGGAAACGCGCCCCTTCCTCGTTCATCGCCCGCTCCGTCGGCAGGGAAAAAATCTGAAACCCACCCGAATCGGTCAGCACGGGGCCGTCCCAGTTCATGAAGCGGTGGATCCCCCCGAATTTCTTGAAAACCTCCGGGCCCGGGCGCAGCAGCAGGTGATAGGTATTGGCCAGCAGGATGCTCGCCCCGGTGGCCTTCATCGTGTCCACTGTCTGGGCCTTCACCGTCGCCTGGGTCCCGACGGGCATGAAAACCGGGGTTTGGACTTCACCGTGCAGCGTTTGGAATTTCGCCGCCCGGGCCTTGGAGCCACTGGCGGTTTTTTCGAGGGTGAAGTTCAGACGGGACACAGGTGGGTTGGACGGAAAATATACATATATAAGACCCTGATTTCTGCGGTGTTACTTATTTGGTGAATGCAGGAATATATCCAAATGTAAGTCTAAAAGTTGGGATTATCCGTCGTTTTAGACATACGCCATTTGGCCCATCGGGTTGTACCGTTCGGGATGACGGTGCCATCCAGCCGCATCTCTTGTAGGAGATTCGTGATGCAATTGTGCAGCGTTTCACGGATGACCCACGGGTCGTATTGCGTGACCTCATGAGGAAAGAGCGTGCCGCTGGGCAGCTGACGCACCATCAGATTACGGATTTTCGCCAGCACCTGATCGCCAGCCAGAATTAACGGCAGGCCGAAATGCCGGTAATCTTTTTCGATATTTTTCTCGTCACGCAGCACCCAAGTGACCTGGGCTTGGGCAGGAGAAAGAAAATGCGCCGACTCTTTGCAACCAAGCAGGAGCAAGGCGGTATGCGTGATCCGGCGACCACTGGTGACCTTGGCTTTGTTGAGAAACGTGGCGTCGTCCCAGCCCGCCAGTTCGCCGGCCTGTGTCGGATGCTTCTGCCGGTATTGCTCGCGGGCAAAGGTCAGCGCCTGAGGGTCCAGATCTGCCAGCGTCGCCCCCGGCACCGGCTGTGCCGACCAATCTTCGCGGGCAGATTGAGGGCGGATGCTCTCCCGTTCCCGGTGATTCAGGGCTCCGATGGATTCTCCGTCCCGGCCAAACTCATGCCCTTTCCATGCCGTCGGCATCCCGCGCAACGCCGCCGGGATTTGAAACATCAACACCCGGCCCTCGGGCCGCATCAGCTCGTGGATTTCTTCGAACGTCAGACGGCTGCTCGTCTGGTCGGCAATCTGTTTCTTCAATGCGTCGAGTGAAAAGCGGTCAGCCCGGCAACTGGTGCCGACGATCCGGCGGGGCGGTTTGTCCGTGACACCAAAGATCAACCAACCGGAGGTTTGGCCCTTCAGGTTGGCCTCATTGCTCAGGGCAGAGAAATACTCGCCAATTTTTTCGAGATCTAACGAAGTCTTGGCTTCCTTGAACTCCACCCATTCCGTCTCCGCTGGCCGTGCCAGCAGGACGGTCAGTTGGTGATGAAGTTCCGCGTCGGTCATTTTGTTCAGAGGGGTTGTAGTACTGGGTATGATCCAGATCCCGGTTTGCAGTGAAAGCGAAAGGTCAAAAATGCCTTGATCTTGCCATCTGGCCCGTGAAAAGTTTCCTCGGAAATCTTCGCTTCCAAAGCATTGGTACGGGTTGTGGCGCTTTCGAGAGCGAAGTTCAGACAGGACATGAGTCGTTTCGGTGGGAACAGAGTGAGCCTCCCAGTAGGGGGAAGTTTTCGCCCGATGCGAAGTCCTTTATTCCCAGAGGGCCAATGTCGCGGGTCTTGCTCCGGTTGCTGCGGCTGCAGGAGGGGCTTTACGCCCCGATTTCAACGCAGGCCTCGGGGCATAAAGCCCCGCCTACCGTTTGCCTCCTCCTCCACACCGCTCGAAGCTTGCGATTTTCCGCGAACGCGGGTTTGAAAAAACCCCCTAATCTGGGTGGATTTGTGTCCAGCGGTGGTTCAACTGCATGGCTTTTGGCTTAGCGGGGATCGGGCGGTTGGATTGACGCATTGAATGGTGGAACCCGGCCGCCAGACGGGTTGGCTTGAAAGGCCGAGCGGCAACGCGTCCAGCGTGTCCGCCATCGCCTTGGCGACGGAGGGGGCCCGCGTTTCACCTAAAATGCCGCCCGGGGGATTACTTGTCCGGGCGGAAACCAATCGCCTTGAGGGCGGGCGCAATCTCCGGATTGGCCATGAAATTTTTCCAAATGAGTCCGGTGCGGTAGTTCTCGATCATCACGACAATCGGCGCCTGGTTCAGCGCCATGTAATCCTCATCGAACCAATTCTGCGTCTCGTTGAAGCCGTCGTGGAAGCCATAGAGGCCCCAGGTCTTTGCGCCGAGGTCGCGGTAGAAATGCCGCAGTGCGGCCAGAGAGGCTTCGGGCGTATAGGGCATCGAGGACAAGGACGCCATGATGTTGATCGTGCCGTTGTCATCGCGCGGCAGCGCGCGACCGCCGCCGGCATTGACGCCGGCGGAACGGCCCCAGCAATCCGCGCCATAGCCGAGGAATTTCCGCGGGTTCTCGACGGCGTAGGCCTGCTGGATCTGGGCGATGGCCCGGTTGTTGGTGAAGTAGTTTGTGTAGCGGTCACGCCAGCCCCGGGGATCGAAGCCCATGAAGGAGAAATGGGTGAAGAATAACTCGGCACCGTTGCCCTCGCCAACCTCGAGCTTGATGCCGTAGTAGCTGTGCCCGTTCGTGAAGTGGTCGCCGTCGGTCGTGCGGCTCCAGCCCTGCCGATAGCGCACGTGGCGCTCAGACTGTCCCGCCCAACCGGTATGCCACAGGCTGGCCGGCACGGGATGGGTGGGCGAGGCGATGGCCAGGAGGTAGATGATCATCGTCTCATTCCAGCCGATCAGGGGGTGGCCGATGTGGTAGCCGTGGTTGGGCGACCAGTGCCAGTAGAGCACATCGCTGTCCGGCGTCTGGCGGTACCAGTCCCACTCGACCTCCCGCCACAGCCGCGTGGCGGTGTCGCGAATCTCCCGCTCGGCGGGTGTGTCGCGGTCAAAATACTGCCGCGCGGCCAGCAGGCCCTGGATGGCAAAGGCAGTCTCGACCAAATCGCCGCCATCGTCGTATTTTCCAAAATACGGTATGGCCTTGCCCGTTCGTCCGTCGAGGAAGTGCGCCCAAGCCCCGTGGAAGCGATCGGCCCGCGCGAGAAACCGGACGATCTTGAGCATGCGCCCGGCCCCTTGGTCGCGTGAGACGAACTGCCGGTCAGTTGCGACCAGCAGCGCCATGATGCCGAAGCCATTGCCGCCGACGGCCAGCAGGTTTTCGTCCCCGGGGGTGATTTCCGGTGCCAGGCCCGCGTTCGGATGGCCCGCCTCCCAATAATAGCGGAAGCAGCCCGCTTGCACCATGGTGAGGAGCTCGTCGTCGCTCATTATCCTGGTGGTGCCGCTGGCGCCCTCCGAGAGCGGTGACTCGTTGCCGGCGACATCCAGGGCGCTCACCTTGTAGTAGTATGTATGTCCCGGTCCGTCGCTGAAATCCTCGTAGCGCGTCCAGTCGCCCCGCTGCGTGCCGACCGCCGTGAAGCTTTTCCCGTCCGTCGAGCGGTAGATCCGGTACGCGAGAAGGTCGGCGGCCGTGCTGGCCCGCCAGGTCAGGTCACAGTGACGCTCGTAACCCCGCACCCCGACGCCGCCGGGCGCGGGCGGCGGGGTGGTGTCCACAACGGTGCTGTCAACCACCATGAAATCGTCCAGATAGAGGGTGTGCTCGACTCCGTCATCGAGACCTTGGACGAAAGTGAGGCTGACGGCGTCGCGGAGGTGGAAAACCTTGTCGCTGGTGCTGTGGTAGAGCAGGTCCTTGGGCTCGAACTGCAGCTTAACCCGGACCCATTGCCCCGCCGGGATGCGCGCATCGCCCTGCACAAGGGTAAGTGAGACCGATCCCATCCCGCCGCTCTCCTGCAGGTACACCCGGGGTGAGTTGGCGGCAGTGATTTCACTGTCGGCATAGCACCAGAAGGCGAGGGTGTCCCCCACCACTTCAAACTTGCGCCAGTCGCGGCCCACTGCGCGCAATTTCATCTGCCAGTCGCCACCCTCGGCGGATTTCCAGTGCAGCCGCAGGGCATTGGGCGGGCTGACGTAGTGTTCCGTCGTGACCGGAAACCGGCCGTCGGCCGTCTCGAGTGTGCTCGGTGCGACGAGGGAGGTTTCACTGGACGCATATCCGCCGCTGGCCGGGGCATTCGCGAAGAGGACATGCTCGTCGTAAGTCGCCGCGTTCGCCCCGGTGGCGAGGAGCAGGGACAGGGCGCAGAGTGCCGGCTGGAGGAAACGGCTGGTGGGGCAGGGTAGGATCGGATGCATGGAGGATGGGTTGACTGGCTAGCCCGCATATTTCACACTTGTCGCGAAGTTTTGGCGGTGCTCGACGACTCTCAGCCCGGATATCCCGAGCAGCCGTGAATGCGGAAAAAGATTTGGCACAGGGTGTGGTATCGGTTGCGAGAAACGGGTGAAATATCCGGGCTAGGTGATGCTAGCTTCGGTGGCGGCGTCAAAGAGGACGGCCCGGCCGAGGTCGAAATTAATGTGAAGCATGGTTCCCGGCGGATAGTCGATTTCGGCACCAGCCCGGGCAATGAAGGAGGATGCCCCCGTGGTGAGGTGGAGGAAGGTCTCAGCGCCCATCGGCTCGCTCCGTTCAACCTTCACCGTGGCGTGAGCGGAAGTCGCGGCGAGAAGGATGCCCTCGGGCCGCACGCCGAAGACAACAGACCGACCGGCGTAAGCACCGGTGGCAGCCGACATGCGTTCCGGCAAAGCCAGCACCAGCGGGGAACCGGCCAGGTTATCCTCGACGAACTCCGTTTTCCCTGGGCCGGTCCGGATTGTGCCCTTGAAAAAATTCATCGGCGGCGAGCCGATGAAACCGGCGACGAACAAGTTGGCCGGCCGGCGGTAGAGTTCGAGCGGCGTATCGACCTGCATGATGCTGCCGTCCTTCATCACGCAGATGCGGTCGCCCATCGTCATCGCCTCCATTTGGTCGTGGGTGACGTAGATCATCGTCGCGTTCAGCCGGGCATGAAGCTTGATGATCTCGGTGCGCATCGAGACGCGCATCTTGGCGTCGAGGTTGGAGAGCGGCTCGTCGAAAAGGAAGACCTTGGGCTTGCGCACAATGGCGCGGCCGACGGCGACGCGCTGGCGCTGGCCGCCGGAGAGGGCCTTGGGTTTGCGCTCGAGCAGGTTTTCCAAGCCGAGCAGCATCGCGGCCTCGCGGACGCGCTGGTCGATCTCCACTTTTGGAAAATTGCGCAGCCTCAGCCCGAACGCCATGTTTTCGTACACGCTCATATGCGGGTAGAGGGCGTAGTTCTGGAAAACCATCGCGATGTCCCGGTCCTTGGGCGCGACCTGGTTCACCACCCGGCCGTCAATGGCCACGCTGCCGCCGGAGATTTCCTCCAGGCCGGCGACCATGCGCAGCGTCGTGCTCTTGCCGCAGCCGGAGGGACCGACCAGCACCATGAACTCACGGTCCGCAATCGTCAGGTCGATGGACTTCACGGCCACGACCTCGGTGCCGGACTTGTCGGGAAATTTCTTCGTTAGTTGGGAGATGATGACTTGCGCCATGGGGAATGGGGTTAAGGGGCTGAGGAGGGGGTGCGGCGCAGGGGGGGCCGATTCAGGGGGCGAGGTTGAAGCCGACGCGATGATGCAGCGGGCCGGCCGTCACCTCGAAGGAACCGGATTCGAGCCGGCGCCGGCCGTCGGCGTCAGGGAAGGAAAGATCGCGCAGCGGGTCGATCACGAAGCGGAACACGTGGCTGGCACCCGGGGCAATCGAGGCCTGCTCGAAATATTTCAGCTCCTTGAGCGGGCGGGTGATGCTGGCCACGGGATCGCGGATATACCAGAAGACCGTCTCCACGCCCTCCCGCGTGCCGGTGTTGGTGACCGTGGTCTCGGCGACGAGCTGTTCGCCGGCCTTGATGGTGGAGCGCTCGGTGCGGAGCGGACTATTCATGGACGTCTTCGGGTCCAGCAGCTTCCCCTTAATGGGGTGGTGGTCGAGGAGTAGCGGACCGTAGCTAAAGGTGGTGTAACTCAGGCCATGCCCGAATTCATAGAGCGGGGTCGTGGCGATGTCCTGGTAGGCCCCTTCCTGACCGAGGCGCGCCCGCGGCCGCATGTTGTGGTAGATCGGGATCTGGCCGGTGGTGCGCGGCCAGGTCACGGCGAGGCGGCCAGAGGGATTGCGCCGGCCCAGCAGGATATCCGCGAGGGCGGCCCCGGCGCGGCTGCCGCCCTGCCAGGCGGCGACGATGGCGCCCATCTTTTCCTCCAAGACCTGCAGCTCGATGGGGCGACCGGACACGATGACGAGCACAACGGGCCGGCCGGTCGCGGCGACCGCCAGGGCTAGTTCCGCCTGACGGCCGGCGAGTCGCAGGGTGGACCGCGCGGCGTTTTCGCCACTCATGCCGGCCTCCTCGCCGACACATAGTATCACGAGATCAGACTCGCGCGCGACCGCGACGGCGGCGGCCAGATCATCCGGACCCTTGCCGTCGACCGTGCCTCCCGGGGTCGTGCGCAGGACGGCGCCGGCCGGAAGACGCTCCCGGAGGGCGTCCTCGATGTTCGGCGTTTCCTCGGGCCGGCCCTGCTGGGCCCACGAGCCGAGCAGCGCACCGCTGTTGCGCGCCAAAGGACCGATGAGCGCGATGTTTTTCGCGCTGGCGGGCAGAGGCAGCACGCCGGTGTTTTTCAAGAGCACGATGGAGCGAGCGGCCAGTTCCTCGGTGAGTTCTAACTGCGCGGCGGTGGGCGCCGCGCCGGCAAGCGCTGACGATTCGGTGTACGGATGCTCGAAGAGGCCGAGCTCAAACTTCACCCGCAGGACCCGGCGCACGGCCTCGTCGACCGTGGCCATCGTGACTCCACCAGAAACCAGCAACGACGGCAGGTACATCCGGTACAGGCCGTCGGCCATGTTAAGGTCCACGCCGGCGTTGATCGCCTTCTGCGCCGCCTCTGCGCCGCTTGCGGCGAAGCCCTGATGGGTGAGTTGGAGCACGGAATTCCAGTCGGAAACCACGAGCCCGGTGAAACCCCAGCGGTTCCGCAGAATTTCGGTCAGCGTGTAACGGTTGGCGCTGGTGGGCACGCCGCTGAGGTCGTTGAAGGCGCTCATCACCGCGCGGGCGCCGGCCTGCACGCCGGCCTCGAACGAAGGCAGGTGCATTTCCCAGAGAGTTTGCGGCGAGATTTCCGTGTAGCTATAGTCACGCCCCCCTTCGGCCGCGCCATACCCGACGTAATGTTTCAAACAGGCCGCGATCGTGTCGGGCCGGTCGAGGCTTGCGCCCTGAAAACCCCGCACGGACGCGGCGGCATAGACGCCCGACGCATAGGGGGACTCGCCGAAGGTTTCGGCGATGCGCCCCCAGCGCGCATCGATGCAATGATCCACCATCGGCGCGAACGTCCAGTCGATGCCCTGGGCACGCGTCACCGCTGCGGTCATCGCGCAGCCGCGTTCGACGAGGCCGGGATCCCAGGTGCAGGCTTGCGCCAGCGGAATCGGCGTGATCGCCCGGTAACCGTGGATGACATCGGCGCCGAAGAGCGCGGGGATGCCCAGGCGCGTCCCGTGGACTGCGCGCCGTTGGAGCGCATTGCGGGTCTCGCGGATCAACTGCGGTCCGCCAAGGATAAATGAACCGTAGGTCGCGCGGAGATCGTCCGCACGGCTCGCGAGATTGTTGGGGTTGGCGTCACCGGTGCCGGCCTGGTGCAACTGGTCGAATTTCTCCTCTGGCGTCATGCGATCGAGCAGATCGGCGATGCGCTGCTCGCGGGGTAGCGCGGCCTGGCGGTAGGGAGGCGGAAGTTCGGCAGACACGGCGGATTTTTCAGCCCGGACGGGGCAAGCGGCAATCAGATTGACGCCAAGAATGATAGGCCAGGTGCGCATGGATTAGGGTCGGGTTCACGAGGTTTTATGCTGCGATGCTGCCGGACGGGGACGGGTTTTCATGGCCGGGAGAGACGCAGGAGTTTGGGCGGCGGAGCCGTAAACGCCCGCTCGGTTTCACGGCCATCCGGCCAGCGAATCCGGAGCCGCACGGGCAGAGCAGAATCCGGGTAACCGAAGAACACCGTCGCGCTCGATTGCGACAAATAACCCGAGCCGGCGCTGACTTCAGCGGTCTGGGTCGACTCGTCGGCGAGCTGCAGCGTGAGGCGGGCGCCGACCGCCGCCGGATTTCCGGAAGCACCGCGGAGCGCCACGCCGAAGCTGTGCCGGCCGGGTTGGCTGCGGTTGAGCAAGGTTAGTGGAAGGTCGTTGTTACGCGTCACGAAAACATCCGGCCAGCCATCCTGGTTGAAATCGGTCACAGCCAGAGCGCGGGCGTCGCCGGGGACGATGAATCCGCTCTCGGCCGGCGGCACCGGGGTGAAACCGCCCGCCCCATCCCCGCGCAAGAGCCAGCCGAGGCCGCCGTCGAACCGGCCGGTCTCGGGAATCGGCGCATAAGAGTTGCCGACGAGCATGAGGTCGGCGCGGCCGTCCCCGTCGAAATCGCCGGCGGCGATGCCGTGGACGGGGGCGATCTGGGCCAGCCGGGGCAGCGCCGCAAAGCGGAATGTGCCGTCCCGCTGCGAAAGGAATATTCCGCTCTGCAATTCGGTCGCCACCAACTTGGCGGCGGTCGCCAGCGTCGCCGCAGGAAACACCTCCTCCAGCGTGGCCTTCGCGTAAGATTCGGCCGTCGGGAAGCGGCGCAGCAGTGAAGGGAAAACCCGCACCAGCATGTCGCGGGGGCGCAGCGGATACCATTTGCCACCTTCAGCCTGCGCCTCAACGAGCTGAGGTGCAGCGCCGATGAGCGCCACATGGGCGTAGAGTACCGCCGGCTCGGCGGTGGTGGCGTGATAGCGGGTGTTGAGTCCGATGTTGCCCACCACATAATCCGGGCGGCCGTCGCCGTTGAAGTCGGCGGCAGCAAGCGAGCGCCACCAGCCGGTGCCAGCGGAGGCGAAGCCGAGTTTTTCGGTCACGTCCTCGAAATGTTTTCCGTTCACATTGCGATAGCACCCGACGGGACCCCAATCATACGCGACCAGCAGATCGGGCCAGCCGTCGCCGTCCACATCACTCCAAAGCGCGGCCGTGACCATGCCTCGCGCGGTGAGCGCGGGGGCGAATTCCGCAGTCACATCGGCGTAACGTCCGTCGCGCCACGCCAGCAGCACGCTGCGCGGGGGTTGCGGGTATCGGCCCGGCACAATGCGACCGCCGATGAAAATCCCGATCCGGCCGGTGTGCTCGAAGTCGGCGGCGGCCACCGCGCCCACGCTGATCGGCAGCGCGGGCAGCATCCCGACCGGGGCCGGCGCGAACCGGCCGCGGCCGTCATTGAGCCATAGGTGCGGCTGGTAAGCCGGATCGTCCGCCGGCACCGCGACACCGGCCTTGGTCACCAGCAGGTCAAGGTCGCCGTCGGCATCGACATCCAGGGCGAGGATCGGCCCGTCGGCCACACTGGCATTTTCCCCAAACACGTTCGCGCCATAAGTGAGAAACTGGCCGCCGCCGAGATTGGACAGCAGGTGGCCCGACTCACCCGACACCCCGCCCAGGGCGAGATCGTCCTCGCCATCGCCATCAAAATCCGCGCAAGCGACCGCGGGGCCGGGCCGGTTAAAGCGGAAAGGCAGCAGCGGCTGCTGCCTCAATTCATCCCGCGGCAGCTCGTGATTGGGGAGATCGAGATTCGCCGCCGCGCCGGCCTCGGTGAACATCGGCGTGGGCCGCACCGGCAGTGACCCGGCCGGATCTTCCGCGGGTTCCGTGAGGGTGTAGCGCCGGTCGGCGGCGAGGTCGTGGAATGTCTGCCGGCGGCCGCTGGGCCACTCGACGGTCAGGCGCTGAATGACCGTCTGGGGGCCGAGGCCAAAGTGCACGATGGGTTCGCTCGTGGAGAGATAGCCGCGGGCGAGCGTGAGGGTGCGCATCTGCCGGCCGTCGGCGGTCTCGATCCGGACGGTGGCGCCGATCCCGAAGCGATTGGAGGCGGTGCCACGCAGATCGAACACGACCGCATGGCCGGAATCGGCGTCGTTGCGGCAAACGGTGAGTTCACCGTCATAGCTGGCGAAAACGAGGTCGAGGTCACCATCGCCATCGAGATCGCCGAAGGCCGCGCCAAAGCCGACCCCGAGGTGATCGAGGCCCCACGCCGCACTGACGTTTTCAAACCGCAGGTCACCGAGGTTGCGAAAGGCCAGGTGCCGCTCGGCCAGCGTCGGACTCAGCCTCATGATCCGGCTGCGCTCGGCCAGGCTGCCGGCGGTCATGGACTGTTGCACAAGGTCGGAGTTGCTGAATTCGCGCGCCATGCCGTTGGTGAAATAAACGTCGAGCCGGCCGTCCAGATCGAGGTCTTCGAATCGGACGCCAAAAGTCCAGTCGGTCGCCTGCAAGCCGGCCAGGTGCGCGGCCTCGAGCACCCGTCCGGCGCCGGTGCCGAGGAAAAGGGCACTCTGCATGTACTGGGGTGCGGCTTGGGGATGCTGCTCGTCCTCCGGCAAGGCACTCCTGAGCGTCGCCATGCCCCGATGATCCTTGTAGCGCGTGGTGGCCGCCATGTCGGCGACGAGCAGGTCGAGATGGCCGTCATTATTCAGGTCGCCCAGATCGGCGCCCATCGAGAAGTGCGGCGTATGCGGAACGACAAGAGAGAGCACATTGGTGAAGGTGCCGTTGCGGTTGTTGCGGTAGAGTTGATCGGGCTGGGCGAAGTCATTCGCGACATAGAGATCGGGCCAGCCATCCTCATCAAAATCCCACCAGGTGGCGGAATGTCCCTGCGTCTCTCCCGCGATCCCGGCGGCATTGGTGACCTCCGTGAAGGTTCCGTCACGGTTGTTGTGCAACAAATGGTCCCGCTGGCCGTTCGGGCGGCGGGCGGCGTCCAGCAGGTTGGTCTGAATATAGACGTCGAGCCAGCCGTCGCGATCGTAGTCGCAAAATGCCGCCATATTGGAGGCGTCGACGAGCGCCAGGCCGCGGGCGGCGGCCTCTTCGCGGAAAGTGCCGTCGCCCTGATTGACGTAGAGGAGATTCGGCGCGCCAAAACGGCAGACATAGATATCGAGCCAGCCGTCATTGTTCACGTCCGCAAAGGCCGCACCTTGCTTCCACGCGCCCGCCGGCCCGGCGACGCCAGCCCGCACCGTGACATCCTCGAAGCGGAAGCCGCCGAGATTGCGAAAGAGATGGTTCGGACCCGTCTTGCTCACCACAAAAACATCCGGCCGGCCGTCACCATCGAAATCGCCGATGGCAACGCCGGTGCCGATCGCGCCACTGTTGAATTCGTGGTAAAGTTGCCGCCACATCGCCGGATCGTCGTAGGCATTGCCGGCCTTCAGGCCGGTCTGCTCTGACGGCAAAGTCGTAAAGAGGGTCGGACCGCGCGGACCGGACCGGACCGCCAACGGCACAGAAGGCGGATCAGTCGTCCCCTCCCCGGCGGTCGCCAGCCCGGCACAGACTCCCATGGCGGCCATCAGGCCCAGGCCGAGACCATGGAATAATCGCCTAGGATACAGAATGCCCGGGTGCGCGAACATAGGGCGGAAGATGGGGTTGGTTCGCGGAAGGGTTTCGCGGTTACACCTAGCCCGCATATTTCACACTTGTCGCGAAATTTTTGCGGTGCGCGACGACGCTCAGCCCGCGTGGGTCCGGGACTTGGCCGGTCATGCGGGCTGAAACAACCCCGGCTTGTCGGGGTTGGCTTAGCCCGGATATCCCGAGCAGCCGTGAATGCGGAAAAAGATTTGGCACAGGGTGTGGTTTCGGTTGCGAGCAGAGGGTGAAATATCCGGGCTAGGGCAGTTCCAATTCATTAAAATTTTTCTGTCTACCGCGAAAGCACCCGAGCGGTGGCAAGGACGAGGCGGCGGCCGGTCGCGGCCTGGTTAGGGAAACTTGGGCCGGGTCGAGCGGTTGGTCGATTCTCATAACGCCGAGCTTGTCAGGCTAGAGCTTGATTTCGATCCGATTGGATCCGGCCGTGAGAAGCCCGGCGAGCTGGGCGGCCGCCACCCGCAAGCCACCCGTCCGGTAAGGATTCGCCTCCGTCTGACCATCTAGCCTCCGGCCATTCACCGTAATAAATGCGGGTGAATGCGAGGACGAGAGGACGCGAAATGTCAGAGTGACCGGACGTCCGCAAAGGGTAACATCCGCCACCAACCCATCGAGGCTGCGGGGCAGCACGGGGTCGAAAATGATGTCACCAAAGGATTCGCGGACGCCGAGGAGGCGGGCCCGAATCAGGTGGAGAAACAGCCCGGGTCCGCTTGAATAGAGCCGCCAGCCGCCGCGCACCGCCACCTTGCCTTGACGCAGTTCCTCCCAGCGGTCCGCCGCCTCGTAGCGGTCGGCGAAATCGGCGTCGGAACTGGAAAAATAGACATTGCTCTGGCGCGCCGCCGCCGTGGGCACGGATTCACGCAAAGCCACCGGGTTCAACCGCTGCAGTTCCGCCCAGAGTTTTTCCGCCTCGCCGACCTTGGCCAGAGCCTCGAGGTAGCGCAGGTTGGCGTGCACGTAATGCAGGCCGATCTCGCGCCCGACGTTGGCGGCGGTGTCAGCGCGCTTGAAGAAGCGTTCGCGGCCGCCCTGGTAGACCGCCGGGCGGTTCATCAGTCGCACCCCGTCGGGAAAGGACAGCTCGCGGTCGATGATTTGCAGGTGATGCTTCGCTTCCGCCGGGGTGAAGAGTTCGGCCAGCATCGACCGCGTCATGGGTAGCAGCCGGTAGTGGATGCCCGTAACTTCATCGTTCGGGTGCAGCAGGGGCCGGGTCCGGCCATCGGGCTCGGTCACCAGGAAACCTGCGACCACGCCGCCCGGCATCAGGCGGGCGAAAAAATCGGTCCGCATCCGCGCGAGCAGCATGTCGAGACGCGTGGCCCGGACAGGTTCCCCCGCGCGAAGGCAGACTGCGGCCAGCTGCCGGAAAGTATGGAAGGCAAGCGCAACCGTCCACGCACTGACCATCCGCGTGCGCATCGCCGGATCGGCCGGCTGCAGCGTGTCATCCCAGTCTCCGTCGCCGTAATTGACCAGCGCCGTGCCCGGCACGAAGCGCGCCTCGCACAATGTGATCACCCGGTCGCAATGCGCCCACAGCGTCTCGGCCGGCCCGATCGACACGAATTTTTCGGAATCAGTGTAGCCGACGGCGGTGGATAGAAACGCGAGATCGTTGCTGGCCTCGACGTAGTCGCACAAGGCCTTTACCGGCCAGAAGCAGACATCGCCGTGGCTGTGCGCCTGCTGGATGAAGCGGAACGGCGGATGCATGAACCACTGCGGCCAGCTGCCGGCGACACTGTCATCGTGAGCGCCACCGCCGGAGTCGGCGGGGGCATACTGCTGGGAGAAAACCGCCAGGAGGATACGCTTGATCACCGCGAATTCGCCCGCCGCGAGGAGCCATTCGACCGAGCCCTGGCAGACATCACGCACGCCCCAGGCCGCACCGCCGTATTGCTCCAGACCGTGGGGCGCCGAGAAGTGAATACTGGCGTTGTGCGCGTACCATGGCAGCACCTCATTGATCCGGGCGATACCCGGATCGCGGCCGGACCGCAGGCGCAGGGGCGCAAGCGGCGGGCGGGCACCCGGACCCTTCGCGGCGTACTCCGCCCGTGCCGCCGCCACCGCCACCGGGAGCGCTGCGGCGCCAGCGTGGGTCCCGAGCATGATCACGCCGCAGCGCATGACCGAAATCGTGCGCAGCGTCGCATACGGACCACCGCGTTCAGCTTCGTCCGCATAGAGCGGGCCGTCTCCACCCAAGGCCGCGAGCGAACCGGCGTCGGCCGCCGCGAGCGCGAAGCACGCATCTGGTTGATGCTGCCCCATCAGGCTCCGGGCGTTCGCCTGAAAACCGATCCAGCCCGCTTCGGCCAGCACCTCGGCTTTGCCGGCGTGTTCGAACTCGGTGGCGCCCAGCACCAGTTGATGGGTGATGAGAAATTCCCAGGGCGCACCCGCCACGACGTGCAACTCAAGGAAAGACACGGGCTGCGCGCGCGCGCACCACACCCGCGCCTCGATGATTTCGCCCGCGCCGAGGCGGTAGATCCAGCGCACCTCGCCGGGCTTCAGGACAAACGCGGAAGGAATGCCAAGCTGGCGCCATTCGCCGCCCCGCCGCAGGAAAACACGCTGGCCGGAGGCGCGACCGACATTTAACGCGTTCCGGACGACCGACAGCAGGCGGGTGAAGCCCGGATGGCTGAAGTAAACCTGAGCGCCGAAGATGCCGGCCGCGTAGCAGGTGAGACCGAATTGCTCGTCGTCGATCCACTGCGATGTGCCGGTCCGGAGGATGTGGCCGTGCGGCCGGGCGATGCCGGCCTCCTTTTCGCGGGCGACAACATGGGTGTCCTCCCCGTGAAAAAACGAGTGGAGCCGGCCGGTCGCGTCGCGTTCCTCGTGGCGGCGTCCGCCGGGAAACCAAGCCGTCCAATCGGCCTCGCTGGGCGCGTCGCCGTGCTGCCAGTTCGTGCGAAGGAAAACCGAAGTGGGCGGCGGGGTGGAGCGCGTTGACCCCAACGCGCTTGTCCGGGCAACCGCGGCTCCCGGCGCGTTGGAGTCAGCGCGCTCCGCTTTCGCGGCTTCAACGCCGATCCAATTCGTCGGGATCAGCTCATGCAGTGCCGCGAGGTCGGCCGGGCCGGATGCCGCCGGGTGGTCGGGCAGGAAACGGGCGACAAAGACAAACTCGATCGTCGCACCGGGCGCGAGGTCGACCGCGCGGCTCTGCAGGCCGCCGAGGGCACACTCGGATTGCAAGCGGCGCGAAGGCAGCGCGGGTTCGCGGACGGCGGCGGGCTCGCCGGTGAACCGGTGGTCGGCGCCGAAAAACTGCGCACCGTCGGTGCAGAAGCCGGCGGCGCCCTGGGCGCAGGCCAGCGCGAGCCAAGGGAAACGGCCGCCCGCCATAGCCTGATTCTGGCGGGCGAGGATGACCCAGCCGAGTGCGGCATCGGCGAAGGGGAGGAGATCGATGTACTGGGAAGTGTAGGCCTCGTTGTTGCGCACGGCGCCTTCGTTGGCAAGACCGAGGTCCTGCGCATGGAGAACATCTACGCGCTGCGCGGTCGGGCCGGTGTTGCGCACGGTCACGCACCATGCCCAGGCGGTGTGTTCGGGATGAAGCTGCAGGACCGTGGTGCAACTGAGCCCGGCCGCAATGGTGGTCGACCAAGTGGCAGCCGACGGCCCGGTCCGGGTGAAGGCGACCGTCGGCCCGACGAGCGGCGCCCAGCCGTGGGGTCCCGCGGGGGATTGCCAGCGCAGGAGCAACCGGAACAGGCCGTCCTCGGCCGGACCGGGCAGGAATTGGTTGAGCAATGTGCCTTCGTGCCGCAGTGCGAAGAGCGCACCGGTCGGCAGCAACTGGACGCGCAGACCCGACGCGGATGTCAGTTCCATCAGCCCAAAATCAGCGGCGGCCGCGATTTTCAGCGGCAGAGAGGTAAGCAAGCTGGTGCTTATGGTGAGTGCTTTCCGGGGGGAAAGGTTGCGGCGCAGCGGGCGCCTGGGACGGTGGGGCGAAAGTGAAAAGCGTCCGGATTGAAGCAGTGATTAGTCGCAGTCGTTCCCAAATCCACCGGCCGGACACGACCGGTGGAGAGGAAACCCAAACAGCCAGGACCGGGATCGGACCGGTGAGCCTGGCGGGAGTGCAGGCTTAGAACTCAAATCGCGCGGTCAGGGTCAGCTTCCGCGCCGGAATGAAGTTGTAGTCCATGGGTTGGGCCCCGTTGTAGTTTTGGAAGACCAGCGTCTTGTTCCCGAACAGATTGTCCACGTTGAGCTGGATGCGGACATTCCCCTTATGGTCCCACTTGTTAACCTTCATGGAATAGCCCAAGAGCAGGGATTCCGTGGTGTAGGCGGTCGTCCGATTCGTCTGGTCGATCTGACGTGCGCCCGTCTCGGTCGCGCCGAAGCCGATCTCCACCCCTTTCAGGGCGTTTTCCGTGAAGCTATACGTCGCAAACGCGTTCCACATGGACTTCACCACGGCCCCGGCGAGGGTCGGCACGGACCAGTTGGCGAGGTTGTTCTTGGCGGCGGTGAGATCCGACGCCAGTTTCTGGGCGTCCGTCGAGCTACCGCTGGCAATGGCCTGCCAGTCGGCCAGGTGTTCATTGAAGTAGCGAACGCCATTCTTGCCGTTATTGGTTCTTTCCCCCTTCGGCGCGGCATAGTGCAGCTGCAAACGAATGTGCTTGGTCGGATTGGCGGTCACCTCGAACTCGACCCCGGTATACTTCACGTCGTACGTGTCGACATATTGCATGGCCGCCTTGTAGCTGCCTGCGGCGCCGGTGACCTGACCGGCGGGGCCGATGTTGGTCTTGGTGCCGCCGGCCTTGAAGTACTCGTCCCAAATGCCCTGGAATCCGGGACTGTCACCGCCGATCACGTCGGTGGCCGTGTCCTTGTACGTCGTCAGGGAGGCGTAGTACTTGCCATCCTTGGTGGAGACGCGCAGGCCGGCATTCCGGCCCTTGCCAAATGAGGCGCCCAACGTATCACCATAGACGGTGGGGGCCAGGCCGCCGGCGGCGGGCTGGTAGTTGTCGGAGAGATTGGCGAACACCCCGAGCCATTCCGTGATGTAGCCCACAGCACCGGCGGAGTAGGTGTTGCCGGCTCCGCTGCCGATCACCGGAACATTGCTCGGGCCGCGCAAGCCGACCTTGCTGACATCGTAGGAGTCGCGCCGGGCGCCGAGGGTGATGTTCAGGCGGTCGTCCCAGAGGCGGGACTGCGAGTAAGCCGCGCCGTATTTGATCGTCTGCTTCGAATTGAAGTCGTACCAGTTGAACGGCAACGGGGCGTATTTGACCGTGGCGGGCACATTGAAGGCCGCCTGCGCGTTGTCCCAATAAACGCGCCCCCAGACCAGGCCCTGGGCCCAGTCGGTCGGGTTGATGGCGGTGTTCAGGGCGTTGTACTGACGGGCGTCATACTCGGTCACCTGTTCGCCGGCGGAGAGGCTGAACACCTGCTTCAAGGGAACGTTCCACAACTTCGTATCGAAATGATACGAGACCTGGCCGCGGACCTCGTTCACCCAGTGGTTCTGCACCTGCTTATCGAGGAAGAAATCGGAGTACAGTTTGCCGAAGTTCGGGTTGGTCGAGCCGTTGGGCATCTGCTTGTTGAGATCGTAGGAACCGCTGGACGCGCCCTCGAAGTTGATCGAGTAGGCATTGTCGACGTAGCGGTAACCCGAAACCTGGAAATCGACGTTTTCATTGACCCGCTGGTCGTAGGTCAGCGTCATGTTGATATCCTCGGGCTGCACATAACCGTCGCTCGGGGAGACCGTGAACGCCCGGCTCGGCAGCGCCTTGATGATCGTGCCGCCGGTCGGCGAGTAGGCGAAGGATTCCGGCCGCAGATAGGCGCCCCAGGCAATGTTGTTCGTGCCCATGGAGCGCACGCCACCGGCCCAGTTCATCACGCCCAGGTTGGAGCCGGCGACGATGACGTTGTAGGGGCTCAGGCCCCAGTCCGACATGCCCGTCACGCCCGGTGCGCCGGGGTTGGTTTTCGGGTTGTCCCCTTGATTGGTAATGGCCGCGCCCCAAGTGGCGGCGCTGGTCGTTCCGTTCCAGAGGGAGAAATTGTCCTGGTAGCTCGCGCCGAAGATCGCCTTCTTTTCCTTCCAGCCCTCGATTTCGAAGCGCAGGTGCGAATTCTCATGGTTGAACTTCCAGTCGGCGGCGAGCGTCGCGCCCAGCTTCTTGTGGAAGTCGCCGTCGCGCCAGCCCTTCTCATCCGCCATCACTGCGTTCACGCGGACGGCGAGATTGCCTATGGACTCGTTCAAGTCGATCGTGCCCCGGTAGCCGCCGTAATTGTTGAAGCTGAGGTTGAAGTTGTCGAAGTTCTTGTCGAACCGCGCCGTCTTCGTATAGCTGCTGACGGCACCCCCAATGTCGCCGATGCCGAACAGAATGGAATTCGGTCCCTGGTCGAATTCGATACGATCAACATTGTAGGTGTCCGAGATCACGAAGAGTGGGAAATAGTTCTTCGTCGGCGGATTGCCGCCCTGGACGCTTTGGCCGCCCCGGGTGCTGATCGACCAGAAGTTGAAAACCCCGCCTCCCGAGCCGCCGTTGAAGCCGCTGCGGTCCGAGGTAGGCACGGTGCTGAGCGACCACTTCAGGACGTCCTGGACGTTGGTCAGGGCCAGATCATTGATGAACTGACCGGTGATCGACGACATCGGAGCCGGCGTCACGCGAATCGGCGACGCCTGTCGGCCGCCCGCTAGCGAATCGACGGCGATGTAGCCGGTGTCCTTCTCCGTGTTGACCCTGAACGTTTCCAGAACGAGCAGCTTCTCCTCTTCGGGTTTGCCGGTGGCCGGGGCCGGGGCCGGGGCGGTTTGGGCTGGTAATTGGGCCTGCAGGCCCAGCGCCAGCAAAAATGCCAGCGCGAATCGATATCGTATGGGGGTCATGGTTATCATGGGTTTTTTGGTTTATGCTTATTGCACAAAAGTTTCGCGGTCAGGTCTTGTTGCCGGTCGTGGCGATGCCCTCGATGAAATGGCGTTGCGCCCCGAGGAAGAGCGCGATGATGGGCAAAATCATCAGCGTGCTGGCTGCCATCATGTAGTGCCAGTCGGTCAGGCCGCTCTTCGCCTGCATGGACTGGAGCGCCAGCGCCAGGGTGAAGTCGCGCTCGTCCGTCAGGTAAATGAGCGGCCCGAGAAAATCGTTCCAGGTGCCGAGGAAGGTGAAGAGCGCCACTACCACCAGCGCGGGCCGGCACAGCGGCAGAATGATCTGCCAGAAAATCCGGAATTCACTGCAGCCGTCGATGCGCGCCGCCTCGGAAAGTTCCTGCGGGATCGTGCGGAAAAACTGTCGCAGTAAAAACACATTGAAGGCCCCCGCGCAGAGCGACCCCACCCAGAGCGGGTGCATCGTGCCCACCCAGCCGAGCGCGCGGAACATCGCGTAAAGCGGAACCATCACCACCGGAAACGGGATCATCATCGAGCCGAGCAGCACGGCAAAAACACGGTCGCGCCCGCGCCACGCGAGGCGCGAAAAGCCGTAGGCCACCAGCGAGCTGGAGAGCACCGTGCCGGTGACGTTGAGCACGCAGAGCAGCAGCGTGTTGCCGAAATAGCGCCAGAAGTGCTGCATCGCTTGGATCGCCCCGGCGAAATTTTCCCAGCGCGGCGCGAACTGGCGCGTCACGCCCTCAGCCGCCACCAGCTCATGTCCGCCCGTCCGCACCTCGACGACTTCCTGCCACGGGCGTTCCCGGGTCGCCGGCACGGTCGCATGCACGCGCACCGGAACCGAGCGGCCGCTGAGCTGCCAGACGCCCCCGTGCACATCCGCCTGCGGCAAGGCGACCGGTCCGGCGGCGCCGGCCGGTGTGGCCCAGACGCTCGGAACAGTGACCCGCGCCGCCAGCTTCACCTCGTGCCGTGCACTCCCCGCCCCCACATAGTAACGCCACGGCAGCCAGAGTGGCGGCTGAACGGTCGTCTGCTCCAGCGGCTTGAACGCCGTCGAGAGCATCCAGAGCAAAGGCAGCAGGAAAATCGCCGCGCCGGCGGCGAGCGCGAGATGGACGAGTATTTTGTTCACGGCGCGCATCGTCAGTCTCCCTGGTAGTGCACGAAGCCGCGGGTGCTGCGCGACGCCAGCCACGTGAGTGCCAGGGTCAGCAGGAACAGGATCCAGGCCATTGCGCAGGCGTAACCCATTTGCCGGAATTCAAAGGCATTCTGGTAGAGATAGACGGCATAGAAGAGCGCTGAGCGGTCCGGCCCGCCGTTGTTCAGCATCACGAAGCCCGAGACGAACGTCTGCAGGCCGCCAATCACACCGATGATCAGGTTGAAATAGATCACTGGGGAAATCGCCGGCAACGTCACGTGCCAGAGCCGGCGCAGCGGCGAGGCGCCATCGATCATGGCCGCCTCGTGCAGCGCCCGCGGCACACCCTGGAGCGCGGCGAGAAAGATGACGACGGTATTGCCGCAGCCCCAGACCGCCATAAGCGCGAGGCCGGGCTTGGTCCAGTGGGGGTCGTCGAGCCACTGCGGCGGGTGGCTGACCCCGAACCAGGCGAGCGTCTGGTTCAGGAGGCCGTTGCGCGCATTCAGGATCCACAGCCAGACCACCGCACTGGCGATCGCCGGTACGAGGGACGGGAGGTAATAGATGGCGCGGAAAATGCCGCGGGCGCGGACGGGCTGGTTGAGCAGCAGCGCCAGGGCCAAGGCCAGGCACAACCCCAGCGGCAGGGAAATGACGCTGAAGACCAGCGTGTTGCTGAGCGACTGCCAGAAGACATCATCCCCCGTCATGTCGCGGTAATTCAGCAGACCCACCCAGATGGGCCGGGACAGCACGTCGTAATCGCAGAACGAATAATAGAGCGAGGCGATCACCGGGTAGAGCGTGAAGATGCCAAAGCCGGCGATCCACGGGCTGATGAAAGCCAGGCCCGTCCAGAGCAGGCGGCGATCGGCGGAGCTCAGGTTACCAGCGTGCATTTTCCCTCCATTCGGCGAGCCGCTCGTCCTGTACGATATCCCAGCGGCGCATGATGCGGTCGTGGCGCCACTGCATCCGCTGCTGCACGACGGCCAGCGCCTCCTCCGGGGACATCAGGAGGTAGCGCACCCGCATGGCGGCGATGGTCATCTCAATGTCGAATTCGCGCCAGTTCGAGAGCCGCGGAACGGCGACGGCGTTCGGGCTGCGCGCCAGTTCCACAAAGAGCCCGATGGCCGGGTTTGGATGGTGGGCGATGAAATCCGGCGACACCTTGCGCAGCGCCGTGAACTTCTGCTGGGCGCGGGCGAGTTTTTCCGCGACCTCCTGCCGCTGCAGGTAGCAGATGAACTCGAACGCCTCGTGCGGGTGCTTCGAACCGCGGGGAATGACGACCATGTCGCTCACCACCAGCGTTCGCGGCGCGTTGTCCGCCACGCCGGGGGCGGCGGGACAGGCCGCGACGCCCCACTCGATGTCGGGGGCGTACTTCTCAATAAAATTCTTCAGCCACGGACCGTTGACGACCATGGCGGCGTTGCCGGCGAGAAAGGGGCTTTGCGAAGTCTGGGCCTGGCCGTAGGCGGCGCCGAAATCACGCAGATTGTCCAAACCATAGGTGAGAACGATGTCGCGCATCCAGCGGTAGGTGGCGAGACTGCCCGGATCGTTGGCCAGAATGCGGCGGTCGCCGTCGTAGTATTTTGCGCCAAACCACAGGCCCCAGGCGGAAATGAACATGCCTGCGTCGGCCGGCAGGTGTCCGACTTGGACGATGGTATAGCGCCGGCCCTGCCGTTCGGCATCGGTTAGTTGGTCGAAAGGCACCCGGACGACATGTCCGCCCCGATCGATCTCAACCCGGGTGAGCTGGCGACTCATGGCCTCGAGCTCGGCGAAGGTCCGCGGCGGCCGCTCGGGATCGAGTCCGGCTTCGCGGAAAAGTTTTTTGTTGTAGTAAAGGGCAATGCAACCCGGCGTCGTCGGCAGGGCCCAGGTGAAGCCGCGGTGCCGGCCGAGTTCCCAGTAGGCCGGCAGGAAATGATCGGCCCCGAGATGCGCGGCCGCGAGCGCATCGTCGAGTGGCAGGAGCGCACCCTTCTCGGCAAAATCCGGTATGCTGTACTCCCACAGGCCGGCCACATCCGGGGGATTGCCGCTGGAGGCGGCGAGGAGCAGCTTCACGTCAATCGGGCTGATCGGCAGGAAGTGAACTTCGATGCGGTCCTGCGACTGGTTGAAGTCGGCAATGACGGCTTTCATCGCGTCCGCCTCGAAACCGGTCCATTTTTCCCAATAGTTGATGACGACGCGCCCACCCGGTTGCGCCGCGGCCGCCCAGCCGGGAAGGACCAGAAGCGTGAGGGAGAGAAACGGTAGCCAGCGCTTCATCTGTTCTCCTGCAGCCGAACATGCCCAAGCCGGAACACCCCGGCCCGCAGGGGCGCCCAAGACCAGTTGAGCTTGATAATCGATTCCCATTCGTGGGGGCTTTCGGCGACGGCCGCGGCGGTCAGGCCGAATTCCAGACCTGGTTTAGGCGCCAGACCGAGGGCGGACCAAGGCAGCGTGGCCTCGACCGTGTAGCCATCGGCCGTCGACGTAACGCGCGCCTCGTTGGGCACCCGGTTGCTGACGTCCGAACCCTTGATGCCCACGCGATAGGTGAACTGATGGTCCTTGAGACTGTTCCAGTCGAAGCCATCGCCAGCGGGGTTGATGAAGAGTTCGACCGCCCGGTTACGCTCCGCCGGCACGGCGTATCCGGCCGGTGAATCGGTGACCACGGCATGGAGGTAGAGGGCGGATTCGTCCCACGTCAGGGCGAAACGGAACGCTAAGGGTGCGTCACCCGGCCGGATATCCGCATCAGAATCCTTGAATTCCAAACCCGCCACGGTCTGCCAGTCCCAGTGCTCGCGGGGCGAGGCGTTGGTCGCGACCAAGGCCTGGCGGGGCGCGGCCAGCGGTTGGGCGCCGGCCAGCTCGCGCTGCGCGACGACCGAAGTGTTGGGACCAAACGCCGCCTCGCCGAATTCGATGATGGCCCCCCGCCCGGACTGGACGATCGGGTCCGCCTGGAAGGCCTGCCGGACGCAGTCGGGAATGAGCAGGTTGGCGACGGTGATGACATATGCCGCAGTGGCTTCCGGCGTGGAAGGTGTCGCTGCCGGCACCGCCAGGGCTTCGAGGGGAAATTGGTCGAGCTGCAGGCTGGAGAGAAAGGGACCTGCGGGCACGGCATGTTTGTCCGTAAGGCTGGCGTAGGCGAGTTGACTGGCGGAAGCACCGGAAAGGATGGCCCTTTCATCGAGCCAGAGACCGGGCAGCACCGCACCGGCAACATCAGCCGGGGCCAACACATGGACCGGGCCCAGTGGCACCGTGGCGCGGCTGAGCTTCAGCCAGTCGGCAGCGGGGCGGATCCCGCGGGCAATTTGCAGAAAAACTGACAAACGGGAAGCCGCCCCAAGCCCGAGAACGGTCACGGGCAGCAGGCTCCAGGGCATGGCATCAAGCCGATGGGTGGCTTCGGCGGCCAAGGCGGGTACGGATTGGCGCAAGGTAATGAGGGCCGCGGCGTATTGGGCGTCCGGAGTGGCCGAGTCGGACTTGAGTAAGGCGCGCGCCGCCGTGACCAGCTCATTGCCGGTGACAAAACCCAGCTGTTGCGCCGCAATAAGTGCGGTCAATTGCAAGCCAAGCCCGGCGGGCTGGGCTTCAAGGGCCTGCCACGCGAGCTTGGCCTTCGCCAGCAATCCAGTCCTTTGCGCGATATCCAGATCCCGCGCATAGGTGAGAAAGCCCGCTTTGCTGAGCGACAGTTGGGCCTCGGGGGACTGCATAAAGAGCCGCCGGATCAGTCCCGTGCGGAGATTCTCCGCCTGCACCGCAGCGATGCCGACATCGATGCCGATCACGTCCTGATTCACCCAGCCCGTGTTCGGATTGAAGGCGTCAACAAACCCGTAGCGCTGCCAGATCCGATCGCCGTAGATCAGGCGCATCTGGTGCAGCACACTTAACGTTTCCTTGGTGGCAAAAGGCAGGGACCCGGCCGCGGCACAGGGCACGATCGTGCCATCCAGCGAGTTATAGCGCGTCGTCCGCGGCGGGCCGCCCCAAGCCTTATATCCGCTGACGGAATCCGAGGCGGTCAGGCCCCACAGGCTCCCACTCCAGGCGGGGAATTCCGCCCGGAGATCAATACTGAACTGCCGCTGGGCCAACGTCGCCAGCCGGGCGTTATGGAAGTAGTCAGCAAAGGCATCCCGGCGACCCTGCAGGTCAATATACGCCAGGGGGAACTGATTCACAAACAGGGGCGGCTCCTGCAAATAGACATAATCGTTGTAGCGGCCGATCATCCGGCGCTGCCAACTCTGCCAGTAGCCGGTTTCCAACGGCTGGCGCGAGATGCCGAGCGTCAGAAAGCTCATCAGCAGATGTTCGGAATAAATCTTCCAGCGATAGCGCGAAAACCCCGTCTCATCATGCCAGCTGAGCGCGATGAAATTACCCCCGTTGCTGAACCACTGCCAATCGACGTCGTTTAGCATCTGATTCACAAGCGCGCTGATTTCCGGGTCCGCGAAATACTCGCGCGCCACGATGGCCCCGGCATAGAGCAGACTGGAATCGATCGATGACACTTCGCATTGCCAGGCCCGGGCGCCGGTGTCCATTTCCATGAAATGGTAGAAGAAACCATGTTGGCGTGGAGCCTCCCGGGCGAGGAAACGCAGCATGTCGCGCACCCGAGCGACCGCTTCGGGGCGGTTGACCCAGCCTCGTTCCGTCCCAATCACCCAGTTGGTGAGGGCGAAGCCGGAGGCGGCAACGCTGGCCTTGCCCTGACTGGCTGAACCATCGGCCCGGGCGCGGTCGCGCACCAAACCGGTGCGAGGATGGGCCTGCTCGACAAAGAAAAGCAAGGCCGCCCGCTCGATCTCATCAAGCAACCGATGGTCGGCCGGGCTCAAGGCGACCGTGGGCAGGCACTCGGTGGCCGTGGCCCCGGTGCCGATCACCGGCCCAGCGCACAGCACGAGCGCAACCCCAGCCGCGCCGAGTGGGGTGCGGATCAACGCGAGCCATGGATTGCTTAGCAACATTTCCGGCCGGGGTGGGGTGAAAAACGATGCCGATGCCGGGGGCACATCGGTCTAAGGGTGTTAGTATCGTAAATGACAACGTTTGCATTACAAGCTATTAGTGCCAAAAAAACATTATCTGTCGGGTCGAACAGATGCGCCGGGGCATGATATTTTTGCCTCTGGAAAACAAAACATCCTGGCGAATCTGACCACCCCAGTGCCTCTTAACGCGAAACCAACTCGCCAACCGATAGGCTGCAATCCGTTGCAGACTTAAGCGCGACCCGCTTGATCGTGCCGTCCGACCGGCGGCCGGGTGACGCGCAGCGGCCGGGTCGAGTCTCGAATCATCATGGGCGCAGGCATGTCATCCACGATGACCCCCCGGGAACGTCCCGGGTTGCCCGCTGACTCCACGATCAGACCGACCGCTCGCTCGGCCAAATCGGCCAGCGGCTGCCGGATGGTGGTGAGGGCTGGCCGGCATGCCGTGGCCCAAAGGCCGTCGTCAAAACCCACAATCGAGATATCATCCGGGCAACGAACTCCCGCGACGTGGGCGGCATGCATGGCGCCGAACGCGATCTCATCATTCGCGCAGCAGATCGCCGTCGGCTGTTCGGCGCCTTGCAGGATTCGCTCGATTCCGGCGCGTCCACTCTCGGCACTGAAAGCACCGCTGTAGATCCATTCGGGCCGGGGCAAATGCCCGGCGTTCTGCAGCATCTCGAGATAACCTTGCTTGCGCTCGTGGGCATCGCGGGATCCCTCGGGGCCCAGCAGAAGCCCAATCCGCGTGTGGCCCAGTTGCAGCAGCAAGCTGGCGACCGAGCGGGCGCCGTTTAGGTTGTCGACCCCCACCACGGACAAACCCAGCTCACGCACATCGACGCCTTGGGGCAGGGTTGACTTGGCGAGCACGATGGGGCGGCGGTAGCCCTTCAATTCATCCAGTTCCAGCCGGCTCAGGGGTTCGGCCAGATAGATGATTCCGGAGGAATCCATGCCCATTTGCTGCATGGCTTGCCGGAAATTCGCACTCTCCCCCCGGCGCAGGGTTGATATGTGCACGCCCCAGCCGCGGGCGGCGGCGGCATGCAGGGTGCCCGCCAGAAACCGCCCATAGTATTCCGAAAAGAAAATATTTTCGTCCAGCGGGACGACCACCGTCAGGGTTGCGTGGGTGCCCTTCCGCATGATGCGAGCACCCAAATTGGGGGAGAAATGCTGTTTCTCGGCCAAGTCCATGATCTGCTTGCGGCGATCGGCGCGGACCAAGTGGGCGGTTTCCGGTCGCAGGGCCCGCGATACAGTAGATGCGGAAACCCCAAGGCTGGCCGCGATTTGCACCATGCCCGTTTTGTCGGGACGAAGGGAGCGGGAGCGTGCCATGACAACGTATGCTGAACCGATTTTCCCTCACAGCAAGCAAACGTGTGCAACTGATTCCGAATGTAGGAGCCTGCTTGCCGGCGATAGCGTGTGACTATGGCCTGCAAGCAGGCTCCTACAACAAAACGTACTCCACCCTCACTTGAGGGCGGCGAATTCGGCGGTGAACAGCTCGCGGGTCCGGGCCTTCGCGTCGGCCAGCGGGAGTTCCCCCTTGTCGATTTTGGCGAGGAAGGCCTTCTGCGCGACGTAATCCTTGTTCACCACGCCGGCTTTGCTCTGGAGCATGCGCCACGCCTTGCGGCGTTCGACGGCGAACAGGACCATCTGCCGGGTCACGGCATAGTACTTCATCTTGCCCGCCTCCTCGGACTTGATGAAGCAACCGAAGTTTTTGACGAAGCTGCGGTGCGCCGGCTCGAACACCCGGCGGTGGATGACGTCATCCTGTGTCAGGAAGAGCAATTGTTCGTCGAGGGGCTGGAGCTTGGCCGCCTCTTCCTCCTTGATGGGCTTCACGTGCTTGCGGAAACGACCCTCGGTGATCGCCCAATGCGCGACCCCAAAAATATATTCCTCCCCGGTACTCGCGTATTTCGTGTGCCACCAGTCGCGGTCAATGCTCGGGTTGCCCTTCAAGTCGAAGGCTTCCTGCGAAGTCTCGCCGCGGCGCGGGTTGAAGATGAACTCCGGCATGCCCCGCGCGTCGCGGACCAGCTTGGCCTGCTCGGCGCTCATGTTGTCACCGACCCCGTGTTCGGGCTGGCAGGTGGTGTAGGCCTGGAAGAACGCCGTCCCGCGATACTCGAGACCGTCGAGCATCGCCTTGTAGAGCTTCGCGGAGTTGGCCATCGAGACCTGGGCGACAAAGGGCGAGCCGTGACCGCTGGTGAACGCTTCGGCGACATTCTTCTTTTCCGTCAGCTTGCCCTGCGAGGCGACGCCGAACTGGTTCATGTCATAGCCGCCGAGCATGGTGGAGGAATCGGAGTTCTGGCCGCCGGTGTTGGAGTAGACCTGCGTGTCGAGCATGAGCATCTTCACGTTCGGGCGGTTTTGCAAAATGACCTTGGAGACATTTTGAAAACCAATGTCGCCCAAGGCGCCATCCCCGCCGATGACCCAGACCTTCGGGAGCTCGCGGATTTCCTGTTCGGTCATCAGCGCGTCATCGAGGTGGGTCAGCGTAAAATACTCGGCCGCGGTGGCGACGTTCGCCGTGCGATCGAGGAGCGCCCCGGCCAGGCGCTCGGGGGAAACCGACCGGCGCGCGTGACTGACGATCAGGGACTCGGCCATGAGCCAGGAGATGGTGGCGCCGTCCTGGAAGAGTGAATTCATCCACGGGTAGGGATGGGGATTCGCCGGCGCGGTGGAGCCGTACACGGTGTTACAGCCGGTGCTGGCGCCCATCATCATCACGGACATGCCATTCGCCCGCCGGCCATCGACGGACTGGAGCTCCTTGTGATTGAACGCGTCCTGTTCGAGCACCGCGGCCAGGCCGCCGAGCAGTTGGGCGTCGGTGATCACCCCGTGTTGCGTTTCATACTGGGCGATGCGCTGGGCCGTATCCTCCTCATTCTCGCCGCCGAGCCCGACGATGACGTGGGCGTAGGTTTTGCGGAAAAGCTGATACTCGGGCTCACTGCGGGCCTTGAGGGCGGCAAGTTTTTCCGGACCTGCTTGCAGCAGGCGCGCCGCCGTGGCGCGCAGGCGGTCGGCCTTCTGGTGGTAGAGCGGCCGCATGTAGGCCTCGGTGACCGAGGCGACGGAGCGCAGAATGCTCTTTTCGCCGCAGCCGGCACAGGCGCCGTCGCCGGAAAGGAGCGCCTCGTAGTTCCGGCGCACCATGAGGTGATTGCGAAGCGCCGCCTCGCGGGAGCCGGCGGCATTGTTGTCGTCGTAGAGCCCGAGGAATTTCTGCGGGGTATCAGGCAGCAAGCGCGAGAAGACCTGCGCGGTCGTGAGCTCGGCGTTCAGTTCCTCGGTCTCGCGCGTCATGCGGAGCGCGTCGTGGTCGCCGCAAACCTGGACGCATTCGCCGCAGCCCTTGCAGAGATCCGAGACGTAGATGGAGAACAGGCCGCCAGCGCCGGGGGTCTTGGCCTCGAGGGAACGGAAGATGGCCGGGACGTTATTATAGGCGAGGGGGAGCTTCGCGATGATGTTGGTGAACTCGGCCTTGGCCTGGGCCGAAATCGTGGTGAGCGCCGTAACCTCCTCGCGGATGATGTCCTTGAACGGCACGCTGGACTTCGCCTTGACCGACTCGTTCATCCGGAGCCGGGCGCGTTGCTCAAGCCCGGCGATCTCCGGGCCGAAGGCCCGGCGGTCGGTGATGTCGGTCACGTAATTATTGACCGCCGTCTTGAGCACCGTCGTGACTTCCTGGGCCATGTTGGGCAGCGCGGTGTCGGGGCACGCGGTGATGCAGGCCATGCACTGCGTGCAATTCTCGGCGATGAAGACCGGGGTTTCGCGGCGGGCGACATACTTGGACTGCGTCGCGCCGGTGCCGGCGCCCATCACGCCGATGGAGGCCAGCGCCCCGGCCGGCTGGTGGTAGCCGAGACCGGCGCGGAACTCGGAGTCAAACTTGGCCATGGTTTGGAACGGGGCCCGGGCCGCCTGCGCGGCGGGCATCGGAATGCTGCCGCAGCCCGCCGGGCCACAGCCGGCGGTCGGCGGAAACTGGTGGTCGCCGAGGGGCGCCAGGAGCGGATTGCGCATCGAGGAGCGGTCCGGGTCGTCGCTCCGGCCGAGCTTGATCTCCGTCACCAGCGAGAAGCCTTCGGTCATCACGGTCATGTTCGAGGCCACGACGGCGTCACCGAAGCGGGCAAACTTCTTCTCGTATTGCTTGAGGACCACCTTGTGGAACTGCTCCTCGGTGATGCCGAATGATTTTAAAAACGGCGAGACCCGGAAAAAGGCGCCCAGGAAGGAATTGCCCTGCATGCGGAGCTGCAGCTCGGTCTGGTTGGTCGCTTTCCGGGCGATGTCGAAACCGGGCAGGATGAAAACGCGGATTTTGTTATCCTGGACGAACTGGCGGTATTTGGCGGGGATGCGCTGCCAGGCCACCTCGGGGGCTTCGCTGGATTCCCAGACGAGCGAGCCGCCTTTTTTCAGGCCCTCCAGCGGGTTGGTGTGGGTGAAAGCCTTCGGGTCGCAGCAGAGCACGACATCCACGTGATTGAGTTCGCAGTTCACCTTGATCTGGGACGGGGCGACGGTGAGGTAGTAGTTCGTGGGGGCGCCTTTCTTTTCGGAACCGTATTTCGGATTGGCCATCACGAAGAGTTTTTCCTCGAGGGAACCGTCGGCGGCATAGGTCGGCTTTTGTTCGGAAATAAAGGCGCCGAAATCGCCGATGATGGAGCCGAGGTTTTTGCCGGTCGTGATCATGCCCCAACCGCCGATGGAGTGGAACCGCACGGCGATGGCGCCCTCCGGCAGCAGCGACGGAGTGTCCTTGCTGATGACGGCGTACGGGTGGTTGACCCCGAGCACGAAGAAGGTCTCCCCGCTGGCGGCGGTGCGGCCGTCCTGGCGGGCGGCGTCGCCGGTGGCAAATTCATAGGCGCCAAGCGTATGCTCCGGCCGGAAGTCGCGGGAGCCGATGCCGTAGACGCCGCGGAAAAGCCGCGGGGTTTCGGCGGGGGTGAGCGCCGGGAGCGCGCCCCCGAATTGCGCGACCTCCTGGGCCTTGCCGAGCGCGACGCGGATGTCGCGCGCGAGGGGATTGTCCCCGGCGAGGGCTTCGTCGGTGCGCTCGAGGATGATGAGGTTTTTCTTGCCGCGCAGGGCGTTGATGACGGCGGCTTCCGGGAAAGGCCGGAGGACATTGATGTGAATCGATCCCACCTTCGCGTTGCGTTGCTCGCGGAGATAATCGCAGGCCGCCTCGATGTTTTCCGCGGCGCAGCCGAGGGAAACAAAAACGGTGTCGGCGTCGGCGGTCTGGTATTCCGTCACGAAGCCGTAGTGCCGGCCGGTGAGCTGGCCGAACTCGGTGTAGCATTGCTCCAGGAAACCCAGGATGTACTCGTTGAAGTTGTTCCGGCGCGCGACCACGCCGTTCATATGGTGCTCCTGATTCTGCACCGGCCCGAGGAGGATCGGGTTTTTCAAATCCATCATCTGCGGCACCCGGCGGCGTTTGGGACCAAAAATCTCGCGCTGGGCCGGGGTCGGGCAGTCGATCTGCTCCTCGGGCGCCCCGAGGTACTCCCGGAGCAGTTCCGCCTCGGGCGCGAGGTACATGCGCTCGGAGTGGGTCGTGAGCATGCCATCCTGGATGTTCATGCCCGGGTTGAGCGAAAGTTCGTTGGCTTTGCGGAGGATGATGGCCTGGTCGGCGGCTTGCTGGGCATCCTTGGCCATCAGCATCGTCCAGCCGGTGTCGAGGGCGGCGTTAAAGTCATCGTGGCCGCAGTGGACATTGAGGGCGTGCTTGGTGAGCGCGCGCGCCCCGACCTCCAACACCATGGTGGAGAGCTTGCCGGGCGCGTGGTAATATTGCTCCATCGCGTAGACGATACCCTGGCCGGAGGTGAAGTTGACGGTGCGGCGTCCCTGCACGGCGTAGGCGGTGGCGCCACCCTGCGCCGCGTGTTCGCCTTCGGTTTCGGCGGCGACCTTCTGCTGGCCCCAGACATTGAGTTCCCCCTGGGCGAAGGACTGCTGGTAGATTTCGCCACCTTCGGTCGAGGGCGTGATGGGGTAAAACACGCCGCCCTCGGTGATGCGGGTCTCGACGTATTGGGTGACGAGCTGGTTGCCGTTGCAAGTGACACGGAACCCCGGATAGCGGGGGGCCACCCGGGTGGCGGCAGACGATGAGGCGGGGCGGGGGGTACCGGCGGGGGTTTGGCTCATGATTTCAGGAAAACTAAGCGTGGGTAATTCCAAAAACGAATCCGTCGGCAGTCCGGATTCACGACACGGCGAAAACAGATAGACTTTTTGCGGGCGGACTCAAAGGAAAAGAAAAGTATGACAAGGGGGCGACATGGAGGGCCCGGCTCCGTACGGGCCCGCGGTCCGTCGGGAGACGGACCCTCCAGCAATTTCGGCGGGAGAAAGCTGTGGGCGGGGTGCGCTCACCCCGCGGGTTGGGCGCGACACATGCCTCGCAGGGTGAGAGCACCCCGCCCACCGCAGCAAGGATTTCCGATGAACGGCCCAGGCCGCAGTGCGCTAGTTGCTTGGCCGCACCAGCGTGATCACACACTCCAGGTGCCGGGTCTGGGGAAACAAATCAAAGGGTTGCACCGCCGTCAGGGCGTAGCCGGCGGCGAGGAAGCCCTTCAGGTCGCGCATTTGGGTCGCGGGATCGCAGGACACGTAAACGACGGCGCGCGGACCGTAGGCGAAGAGTTGCGTGAGGAACCGCTCGTCACAACCCTTGCGCGGCGGATCGATGACCACGGCGGTTTCGGCTGCCGGGAAAGTCAGTCCCGCAAAAATCTGCGCGGCATCCCCGGTTTGGAAGGAGGCGTTGGCAATGCCGTTCGCCTGCGCGTTCTCCGTGGCGAACCTGACCGACGTCTCGCTGATCTCGATGCCGGCAACCTGGGCAAAGGCGGGCGCGCAACTCAGCGCAAAGAGCCCGCTGCCACAGTAGGCATCGACCAGAAACTTAGCCCCGCTGCCGGCGGCCTGTTCGCGCACGTAGCCGGTGAAAGCCGGCAGAATAAACGGGTTGTTCTGGAAGAAATCGCGGGCGAGGAAATGCAGCTGGAGCCGCGGCGACCCCGCCGCGGTAAAGCCCGCAGCCGGGGTCGGCTGCGCTCCAATCTGAGGGATCGATTCGGTGATGACGGCATCGTAGTCGGTGATGACCCCTTCCTGGGCGTGGCGCAGCAGCAGGGTGGCGTCGCGCTGGTAACCGCCGGCGGCCAGGCGCTGGCGGGTTTTCTCGCGGACCTCGGGCAACTTGGCGTTGATCTCCGCGGTGGCGATCGGGCATTCCGGCACGTCGACCAGTTCAAACCGGCTGCCGGTCTTCAGAAAACCGATGGGGGGCGGATTAACCGCTGGAGGGACGGTCTCCGGACCGTCCAGGCTGACGCCTTGGCCGCCGGCCGCGGCCCGTCGGGAGACGGGCCCGCCAGAGTTTTCCCGCGCATGAAAATGCGGAGTGATCTTCGAGCGGTAGCCAAACTCTTTCGGGGAGGCGATGACCGGCGCTACCGTGAACTCGACCCCCGCCATGAATTTTAGGACTTCCTCAACCTGCTGTCGCTTCCACTTCAGCTGCTCGGGGTAAGCCAGGTGTTGATATTGGCAGCCACCGCAACGGCCAAAGAGCGGGCAGCGCGGATCGATCCGGTGCGGCGAGGGGGTCAAGACCTGGAGGAGGTCGGCCTCGGAGTAGTTCTTGTGGTTGCGGTAGACGCGCACCTTCACTTTCTCGCCCGGCAGCGTGAACGGCACCATGACGACCCATCCTTCGCCCCGCTCTGCGGGGCTTCGGAGGGCAGGCCCATCCGTCACGTCTGCATCAAGGTGGACGCGTCCGAGGCCGACGCCGAGGTTGGTCAGCGTGGAAACCTCCATCTCCAGTTCATGGTGATAGGGAAATGGCTGGTTGTTGAATTTCTTTTTGCCCACGGAACACACAGAACACACTGAAGGGACAGATAAAAGGAAATTGCTGAGACTGGTTTCCGTGTATTCCGTGTGTTCCGTGGGCCCACCTCCGGAGAAAATCACCAGTCTGCAGAATCCTCGCGTCAAGCAGCTCGTGAAGCTCCGCGACCGGCGCGACCGCGACGACGCGGGCCTGTTTCTGGTGGAAGGCTATCGCGAGGTGCGCCGGGCGCTGGAAAAAAACATCCGGCTGACCGAGCTGTATTTTTGTCCGGAGTGGTTTCTGGGGGAAAACGAGCCGGCCTTGATTGAACAGGCGGGTCAGGCTGGCGCCCAGCTCTTCGAACTGTCCAAGGAGGCTTTCGCCAAGTGCGCCTACCGCGACCGGCCCGACGGCCTGCTGGCGGTGGCGCCGCAGTGGAAAAATGCTTTGGCCGATTTGGTTGTAGGTCGGGCTTTACGCCCGACAGTTGCGGCAGATGTCGGGGATAAACCCCGACCTACAGATCCGTTCCTCCTCATCGTCGAGTCCATCGAAAAACCCGGCAACCTCGGCACCATTTTGCGCAGTGCCGACGCGGCGGGAGTGGATGGCGTCATCGTGTGCGATGCCGTGACCGATATTTTCAACCCGAACGTGGTCCGCTCTTCCACCGGCGTGCTTTTTTCCGTGCCGGTCGTGGTGGCGGATAACGCGTCGGTTCTCGCCTGGTTGAAGGACAAAGGCGTCCGCGTCGTTGCCACCACCCCGGACACGCCGAACCTCTACAACCAGGCCGACCTGCGCGGCCCGCTGGCCATCGTCATGGGCAGCGAGCAATTCGGTCTCAGCGATTTCTGGCTCAAGGAAAGCAATCTTCTGGTCCGGATCCCGATGGCCGGCCAGGCCGACTCGCTCAACGTCGCCGTGGCGACGATCATCACGCTCTTCGAGGCCGTGCGGCAGCGGAACGGTTGACGCTCATTCTATCGGGAGAGGAAAGGGAGGGCTCGCGTCAGGCGGACGGGGGCGGGCCGGCGATAAGGTCGTCGAGCGGATTGGTGGCCTTGGCCACGACGGGATGAAGGTAACCGGCGGTGGTTTCGATCGAGACGTGGCCCATCAATTGGCGGAGGGCATCGATACTTTCGCGCGAGTGGGTGGCGTAGGCGTGACGCAGCACGTGCGGGGTGATCAAGCCGCGTAGAAGGCTTCGCCTCACGCGGTTGTGCGCGATGGCCGAATTGCAAACCAGTTCCTACATTGCT
>JANMVS010000538.1:0-6906 GCA_031392885.1 Verrucomicrobiota bacterium | reverse complement strand
TGAGGTGGCAGGAGTGGCTGCCGCGGTCGCCACCGGCGCAGGCGACAGTGCCACGGGCGTCGGTGCAGCGGCGGTCGCCGGCGCCGCCGGCGCGGCGACGGCTTCCCCGGGCTTCCCGATGGCGCAGAGCGCGGCGCCGATGGCGACTTGCGACCCGGCCGCGGCGAAAATCCTGATCAGGGTGCCGGTGAAGAACGACTCAAGCTCCATCGTGGCCTTGTCGGTCTCAACTTCCGCCAGCATGTCCCCGGCTTTCACCGCGTCGCCTTCTTTTTTCAACCATTTGATCAGCGTGCCCACCGTCATGGTGTCGCTGAGTTTGGGCATTTCAATGAGGTCGGCCATGGTCGGAGTGCGCAGACGCGCGGTTGAAAGTTTAGAGTTGAGAGAAGAGAAGCGCGAGCAAGCTCGCTGGCCCACTTACTTGAGGGTCTCCAGTGCGGCCTCGTAGATGCGGTCGACCGTGGGCAGCTGGATTTTTTCCAGGGGCGGCGAATAAATCGCGGGAGCGTCGATCGACGTGAGCCGTTTCACGGGGGCATCGAGATAATCGAAGGCCTTGTCCTGAATGATGCAGGCGACCATGGCGCCGACGGAGCAGAAGGGCTTCGATTCCTCGACGTAGAGGGCGCGGTTGGTCTTCTTCACCGAATTGAGGATCGTCTCCTCGTCGAGGGGACGGATCGAGCGCAGGTCGATGACTTCCGCGTTGATGTTGTGCTTCTGTTTGAGCATTTCCGCGGACTTGAGCGCCATCTGGATCGCGCGGCCATGGCCGATGATGGAAATGTCCGTGCCCTCGCGCATCACGCTGGCTTTGCCGAGCGGCACGAGATACTCGCCGTCGGGTACCTCGCAGGACTCGCCGTACAGAATGGTGTTCTCCATGAACATCACCGGATCGTTGTCTCTAATGGCGGATTTCATCAGGCCCTTCGCGTCATAGGCGTTGGAGGGGACGACGACCTTGATCCCCGGATGGTAGGCCGCGATGGACTCGGGCGTGTGTGAGTGGGTCGCACCGACACTGGTGCCGCCATTGGCCGGGCCGCGGATCACGATCGGGCAGTTGATCAGACCGCCGGACATGTAACGGATGTTGGCGGCGTTATTGAAGATCTGATCGAAGGCGACCGAGTAGAAGCTGAAGAACATCAGCTCCATCACGGGCCGCAGACCCAACATCGCGGCGCCGACGCCCATGCCGATGAAACCGGCCTCGCTGATGGGCGTGTCGACGATCCTCTTTGGGCCGTACTTGGCCAGCATGCCTTCGGAGATCTTGTAGGCGCCGTTGAATTGGGCGACTTCCTCGCCCAGGAGGACGACGTTCGGATCACGTTCAATTTCCTCGGACATGGCGGCGCGGAGCGCTTCGCGGTAAGTGATGACGGGCATGGGAAAGGAGTGGGTAGCGAGTAGCGGCTAGCCCGCATATTTCACACTCGCCACGAGATTTTGGCGGTGCGCGACGACTCTCAGCCCGCGTGGGTCCGGGACTTGGTCGGTCATGCGGGCTGAAACAACCCCGACTTGTCGGGGTTGGCTTAGCCCGGATATCCCGAGCAGCCGTGATTGCGGAAAAAGATTTGGCACAGGGTGTGGTTTCGGTTGCGAGCAGAGGGTGAAATATCCGGGCTAATGAGTGGGTCCAGTGCGGCTCAGTCGAAGAAGAGCGCGCCTTGGGATTTGCGGTCGGCGGGATTGTCGATCTCCCAGTAAACGTCCTTCTTGATGTCCTCGACCGTCGGGTAGGGGCTCGCCTCGGCGAACTGGGCGGACGTTTCCGCCTCGGCGCGGGCAGACTCGTCGATTTTCTGGATGAGTTCTGCCGTCAGGGTCTTCTCGGCGAGCAGCGAATTCTGGCAGACCATGAGCGGATCCTTCGTGCTCTTGTATTCCTCGATCTCGGCCTTGTCGCGGTAGGTGCTGTCCGGGTCGGCGACCGAATGTCCGCGGTAGCGGTAGGTGCGGATCTCGAGGACGCTGGGGAGAGATTTGTCGTGCGCGAGCTTGAGGGCCTGGCCGACCTTGTCGCGGACCTCGAGGACGTCGTGACCATTCTCGATGATAGCCCAATTCATGCCGTAACCCTCGGCGCGCTGCGCGAGGCTCGGGCCGGCGGAAGAGCGCTCCTGGCTCGTGCCCATCGAGTAGCCGTTGTTCTCAATGATGAAGATGACCGGCAGTGACCAGAGGGCGGCCAGATTGAAGGATTCGTGGACGGCGCCCTGATTGACCGCGCCGTCGCCCATGAAGGCCATGCAGGCGCCCTTGAGGCCCTTGTATTTCAGCGCGTAGGCGAGGCCCGTGCCGAGTGGGATCTGGCCCCCGACGATGCCGTGGCCGCCCCAGAAATTGCGCGAAGGATCAAAGTAGTGCATCGAGCCGCCCTTGCCCTTGGAGCAGCCGGTGTACTTGCCGTAATTTTCGGCCATCATCTCATTCATGCCCATGCCGACGGCCAGCGCGTGGCCGTGGTCGCGATAGGCGGTGATAATGTGATCATTCTTCCCCATGACGGACACACAGCCGACCGCGATGGATTCCTGTCCAATGTAAAGGTGAAGGAACCCGCCGATCTTGCCCTGCTGGTAGCTGCGCAGGCAGCGCTCTTCAAAGCGGCGGATGCGCACCATGTCGCGGTAGAGGGCGATTTTCTCGTCCGGCCCGAGCTTGGCGTTGATGGGGGCCTGGCGCGCATCATAGCTCGGGTCGGAGACTTCAGACTTTTTCTGGGTGGATGATTTCTTGGTCACAAGGAATATTTTGAGTTTGAAGCAATAGCTGGGCGCAGGTGTCCCTCTTTTCGGTTAACGCCCGCAAACACAAGCGAATGTTGTGAAAGAGTGTGTCTTGTCTGGGCGATGCTTAGGCCGCGCTCAATAAGGGACAGGCCAAATATAATAAGGGACAGGCTAAAAACTGGGACAGGCCCCCCGAAGAGCGGCGGACCTACAACCAATTGCTAGGCAACAGCTCAATGCTCCGAGCAGTGGGAGTGGTCCCGACCTCCTGTTGCAGCCTGTCCCTTACTGACATGTCCCTCACTGACACTCTGGTATGTTCGGTGCTGAAAGGTGGAACCGGGCCTCGGGACCGGTTGGCGCGATGCCCGCACTAGAAGACGCGTCCGGAGGCCGCGTTCCTCCCAAATCTAAGGCATTGTTCGGCCTAGCTCACCCGGTCCGTGATCTGCTCTATGGTTATCTGGATCGGCGAACGATTGCAGTCGGCCTTCAATGTCACGAAACCATCGCGGTATTGGTCATAAATCGGCCACAAAGCGGCCTGATCGGTCTCGGGGATGGGCAAGCTGCGGATCTGCTCGCGGGAGAAAAAGGCGAACTTTCCCTCCGCGATGTCCGGCGGTAAACCGGTAAGGGGCTTTTTGCACCGGAAGAGAAACATCAGCCAGTGCGTGTCGCCCTGGTAGGCCTTTTCCGCGATCATGGCGAACAAGTGCAGGTCCGCCGGCGCAACCTTCAGGCCGGTCTCCTCCTCCGTCTCACGCCCGGCGCACTCGAAGGGCGATTCGCCGGTCGCCATCTCGAGTTTGCCGCCGATCGGGGACCAGACCCCGAGATTGGGCTGCTTCGCCCGCAGCATAAGCAACAGCTCGCCGGCGGCGTTTTCGATAAAGACCAAAACACTGATTTTATAGGGCAAGACCGGTGTCATTAAAAATAGAGCGTGACCTTTGCGGAAGGACCAGCAAACAAATCTTGCAACGGGCCGTCAACACACGCGCCCGTTATGTTTTTATCCCAAGCAGTGGTCTTCGATTGCGGCGCCAGCCGGACCGCGCTGGGGATATTTGAACGCCAGGGCCGCCGGTTGCGTTGCGTGGATTTCGCGGTCGAAGCTTTTCCCGCGAGCGCCGGCCACGAGGACCACTGGCTGAAAAATACCTGCACCGCGCTGCGCGCCCTGCGCGCCCACGTCCCGGGCCCCGGTCCGGTTGTGCTGGTGCTCCCGCCGCATCAGGTCCTCACCAAACTGATCAAGCTCCCCGGTGTCGCGCCGGCCCAGCGCGAGAGAATCATCCGTTTCGAGGCTGGGTCGCATCTTCCCTCTGCCCTGACTGAAGTGGTTTGGGACAGCGTCGTGGTCGGAAAGCATGACCGCGACCTCGAGGTGTTGTTGGCCGCGGCGAAAAGCGAGGTGGCGGCGGCGATCTGTGGCGCGGTACAGGCGCTCGATTTGACGCCACACCTGATCCTGCCCTCGGCGCTGGCCACGCTCGCCGGCTTCCGCCTCGTGTCGGCGATGCCGGCGCAGGGTGCGCTCGTGCTCAACCTCGGGGCCCGCTCCACGACGCTGCTGCTGACCGAAGGCGGGCGCTTGGTGGCGCGCACCCTCGCCTTCGGCGCCAACCACGTTACCCGGCAGGTTGCCCCGGGGAACCTCGGCACCGCCGGGGAGGCCGCGGCCTCCCAGCTCGCCGCCGGCGGGGCCAGCCTGACGGCCGCGAACGTGGAATCATTCGCCACGCGGCTGGTCCAGGAGATCACACGCTCCGTGCTGCCGTCGCGCCAGCCGGCCGACCGGGCGAATTCCCTGCCGGTCTATCTGGCCGGTGGCGGTGCCCGCCTTGCCGGCCTGGCCGAGTCGCTGGCCGCAAAACTCTCGCTGCCGGTCGCCCCGCTTGATGTGCACAGCGCCCTCGACTGGCCCGCCGACGCGACCGGACCGGCTGCCGCCGGACAAACTCTTGCGCTGGTGGATCTCATCGGGGCGGCGGCGACTCAGCTGCTGCCGGACCACCCCGTGCTGAATCTACTCCCCCCGGCCCTCCGCCGGCAGGCCGAACTTCGTCGGCGCCAACCTTGGCTGATCGCGGCGGCGGTGCTTACCGTTGCCGCACTCCTTCCCCCACTGTGGCATGACCGGATGGTGACCGTGGAGGCGCAGCGCAAGACCATCGCCCTCGAGGCCGAACTTGCCCCGCTGCGCGAGCGTGAGACGCGTTTGCGGATCAATCTTCTGCAACTCGCCGCGCTGCGCCAGCAGGCCGCCCAGTGGCAGGGCCTCTATGACCGCCGCGCGAGCTGGCTCCAGCTGTTCGCTGAGTTGCAGGAACGTCTCGGGCGCGTCGAGGATGTCTGGCTGGAAAAGCTGCAGGTTATTCCCGCCCCCGCCGCCGGGCCCGAGAAACTTGCCATCTCGGGCCGCCTGCTCGACCGGGCCAACCCGGTTTCCAAGGTCGGGGTTGAGGCGACGAATCGCGTCAAGGCCCTGCTCCAGGATATCAATCTCTCGCCCTACTGGCAGGTGGCGGAGGAGGGACAACGCTTCGACCACACCCGGCCGGGCACCCTGAAGTTCGACTTCATCCTCGTGATCAGCCCGCACCATCCGCTCTGACCATGCCCTGGTTCAAACGTAATTCCCCCCTGAGCTTCGGGTTGGTGCTGCTCGCGGCCTTGCTGGCGCTGGAGGTCGGGTGCTGGTCGCGCGGCCGGGAGCAGGCCCGGCGCGGGCTCACCGCCTTGGCGCAGAAAAAGCAGGAGCGCACCCGGCTGGCCCGCCATACCCCGGCGTTGAGTGAGGAGAACGCCCAGGCGATCGCGCATGATCTCGGCAATACCCGGCAGGTGGCCGCCGCCCTGCATACGGTCCTGCTTGGGCACGACGCTGAAATTCTCAAGTTTCCGCCGCCCGCGAAATCGATCGATGCCTTCTTCGATCTCGCCGCCTATGGGGAAAAAATCACCGACCGGGCGATGCGCGGGCAAGTGGCGACGCGGTCCGGCGAACGTTTTGGCTTCTCGTCCCACACCCAGGAGGGGCCCGCTGCCGAGCTGGTTGCGGCGGTATCCCGTCAGCGGATCCTCGCCCAATATCTGGTTGAGACTTTGCTGGAGGCACGCCCGGCGGCCTTGCTTTCAGTGCAACGCGAGCTACCGCTGACCGCCGTCCAGCGCGCCCGGCGCAACCAGCCGCTGCCACCAGGTTTGTTCGCGAACGCCGGGCCCAGCATCCCTCGCGAGCAGGCGGCGGATTTTTTTCTCCTCGACCGGCAGTTGTCCGTGCGTGTGCCCGGCCAGGTCGACAGCGATGCCTTTCGCCTGGAGTTCACCGGGCAAACCCCGGTGTTGCGCACGTTCCTGAACCGCCTCGCCACCTTCCAGCTGCCCGGCATCGTCCGCAGCGTGGAAGTTCAGCCGGTCACCGCCGCTGTTCCCCCTGCGGCCCTGCCCGCGCCGCCGGTGGCTGCCGGGGCGCTGGTGCCGTTGGTGACGCAAAATCTCTCCCACTATGTCGTGATCGTGGAATTCCCCTGGCTGGGCACCGCTCCGACGAGGCCCGTGCCATGAGTCCCTTCCTGAAAAATTACTACCATCGAATTCTTTTGGGCCTGGCCGTGGTGGGGCTCGCCCTGAGTTGCCTTTGGCTAGGGCAGCAGCGGGCTGCTCTCCGCCGGCTGCGCAGTATGCCCGTGGTGGTGCCGTTGTCCGGTTCGCGCTACGAGGTCGCAATGCTCCTTCCGCCAGAACCGACTGACATCGTCTGGCCCGAGCCCGCGGCGCAATCCTCCGGTCGCGACTGGGTCTATGAGGTGTTCACGCCTCCGGCGATTTATTACAACCCACGGGCCCGGCGCCTGACGGTGGCGGCACCAATATTATTACGGGAGGGAGAGGCGCCGTTCGGAGTTGAGTTGCTGGCGGTCCAACCGGAACCGTACCGGCTCCAACTTGTCGGCTACATCGGGGCACCGGGCGATTCCCGCGCGGTCCTGGTCAGCCCGAACCAGCCCGCGACCCACCTGGTACGCGCTGGTGAACGGGTGGCCGACCTGGGTCTCACGCTGAAAAGCTTCGCGGTGCAGAAAGTTCTCGTCAATCACGGCACCGCCGGGCCCGTCTACGAAATTGCCGCGTTTGCCGTGGTGCGTGACGA
>JANMVS010000524.1:0-9261 GCA_031392885.1 Verrucomicrobiota bacterium | reverse complement strand
TCCTGATAGGGCCCGACCTCGAGATCCAGGCAAACCGCCAAGTCCCTCTTGTCCACCGCCCAGACTTGGATGTCATCCGCAAATTGCCAATCCTTTGCTTCGATTCCGACCAACTTGGTGTTGAAGGGGGGGGGGCCATTTGATCCTGCGGCACGAGGATCGTCCGGTCGGAAACCGTTTGGCGGAACCAAGAACAGGAGGGGGCGTGGAAGCTTGTAGTAATGACCCTCGAAAGAAAAACTGTAGATGCGTGCGAAGACTTGTAGCGACGGCTGATTCCGTCTGAGCTTCCGCTCAATCCGCCTTGGGGGCATCGGCAATGGACTGAATGACCCCGCCGTGCTTTCCTTAGGCGTCTCATAGGGCATGAATTCATCCGCGTGGGTCCCATCCGAGCCTGTACCAGGCCTATCTCCAGTCTTACCGGTCATTGTGCTGGGAACGTAAGCGATCGTTGGAAAAGGCTTGCCAAACAGCCAGATTCGGGTCGGTTCAAAAAAAGTTTCAAAACTGTTTTCTACATTGGGAAACGGCATGGCATCCCTTTCTTGTGACTTTGTAAACGCTATGCTATCCCGGCGTGATGCTGCTGTCCACCGTATGATTTATGCGTGTTTCACCACCGCCCAGCCCTTGCTCTTGCCACCCGCTGGCGGTAGGGCCGCCTGCCGCTCTGAAGCGGCAGCTCGATCCCGCGCCAAAGCAGGCTCTCCAGCATGATCTTCTGCCCGGCGCCGCCGGCGAGCTGCCGGTCCGCTGCAAGCAGCGCCGCCGCTACCTTGCCATAACTCAGGTCCCACGACAGCGTCCGCCACGCCGTTGCCAGACAGCGGCCCAGGTAGTCCCGCGCATCGAGCAGGGCGCCCTTGAATTGGTCGTGCCGACCGGCATAGGCGCGGTCGAACTCCGCCTGGACGATATCCTCCTGCGGGTCCTCCTCCTGGCGCGAGAGGTCGTCCAGTTCGCGGCTGATGAGCCCGTCCTGCACCAGAATTTCCTGGAATACCTCGACCAGTATGTCGAACACGGCACCGGTGAGCGGCAGGCTCATCGCGTGGCGCTGCGGCTGCGAGAGTTGCGCGACCGGCGTGCGCAGGTCCGGTACATCGGCGAGCGTGAGCGACTGGCTCGCAAGACGGATCTGCTGCGTTTCCGAAAGTTCACCGATGCGGTTCAGTTCGTTCGACAGGTATATATTGCCGCGCGTGCGCATGAGCAGCCGGTCGATCACGGAGTCGAAGTCAAGGACCGCGATCATGGCCACGCAATCGGCGGCCGATTCGTGGAAGGCGAAGTATTCGGCGCTGACCTGGCCCTCCGGCGGCGTACCGACCAGCGCATAGATGAAGGCGTGCCCGAGTTCGTGCGCGAGCACGTCGAAATTGAGGCAGAACGGCTGCGGGTCGGGTTCCTCGGGGCGCGCGAAACCCATTTCGATGAAGCCGTAGCCCGAATGGGCGTTGTTCCATTCGATCAGAGGCACCAACTCGGCCCGCGGATAGTCATCGGCAAAATGCCAGGGAATCTCGCCGCCGAAATACTTCTCCCACACGTCGAGCACGAAGCGCAGCGTGCCGTACATGTGCGCCGCCATGAATTCGCGGCTGCCTGGAGCCAGATGGTCGAAATGGCCGTCGGATCCCGGCCGCACTGGCGGGTTGCGAGCGCCGCGCCAGGGCGGCAGGAACGGATAATCGTAGTGCTGGTCCTTACCGACCGCATCGACCACGTACATGCGCTTGTCGGCGGGGCCGGGACCGATGAATCCGGGCGGATGCGCGATCCAGACCGTCTCGGGGCCGTGAATTGACTCGAGCACGGGCGGCTGCGGATAAAGGCGAAAGCGCGTACCCCGGCCGTGATGGACCTCGCGTGCAAAGCGTCTGGCTGTCGTCATCTTGGCGGCCTCCTTTCGCGCTCAACCGCTGCCGCGGGAGGCAGCGACCGCCACGCCGTCATCACCGCACATCCGGCGGTAGACGTGCTCGGCGAACACCGAGCGGTGAAAGTCCGCCATGGTTCCGTAGCCCCACGCCCGGATGCACTGCTCTATGTCATCGGGCATATCCTGCCCCAAAACCTGCGTGAAATACCAGTCCCTGAGCTGGAGCAGTTGCAGATCCGAGAACTCCTCCGTGTCCGGCAGGTCGGTCCGGTCGGAAAGCCGGGCCTGCTTGTCCAGTGCCCGCCGGAGCAGCTTCGCGTAGTCCCCCGACTCGCGCATCCGCGCGAGCATCTGCCGCTCGATGAGCACCTGGGGAAGCTCATCGTGGGCACGCCGCAAGGCCGCCCGCGCCTCGAGTTCCTTCAGCCGTTGCTCAGCCTCGTGCCGCTCGCCGTAACCTCCCGCCAACGGCGCTTCGTCAACGGGTCTTCCCAGCAGCGAGCCCACCACTTCCCCTCGCAATTCGTGGAACCGCGCGCCTTCGAGACGCAATTCATCGAGCGCGTGCGCCTCTTCGGTGTCGTGCGCCGTGCTCGGGAGCAATTCCGAGACTGCCCGCTCCCACAGTGTGGTGTGTTCGAAATGAAAGCCCGCACGCGCGGGAGCCGGGTCCGCAGCGAGAAAATTCCGCATGGCTTCGAGCATGGCAAGCGCGTCCGCACGCTTCTGATTGACTCGCCCCGCCGGCAGCCAGCTCTGCAGCGCCGCGAGCTCGGCCTCGGCAAGGGCTGCTTCCGCGCGGGCGAGTTCGAGCAGCCGTTCATAGCTGCGTTCCGGAAAGTGCTGCGCCTTGGCGATGGCAACCAGCCGTGCGCGCGTGGAAGCGCTAATCACCGCGGCGGACTCGGCATGTGCCAGCGTGAGGCGAATGTTGACCATCGCCTCGGATACCGCGATATAACCGCTCTCGGCCGGACCATGTACGACTGCCACTTCGTCGTCATCTTCAAATGCGTCGTCGCCGCACCCGGCGAGCACGCCGTCGCGATACGCCGCGAAAATGCGTCCCACCCCGCGCATGCCGAAGGGAGCAAGCTCCGCTGCCCGCAGTGCGCCCATGCTCGATGCGCCGAACACGTGCACGCCAAGTCGAATGGCCCAGAGTATCTCCTTATGCCAGACCGAAGGCGCCCACTGAAAATAACCGTCCACAATGCCGATGGCGCGTGGCCGCAGCAGGGTCACGGCGCGGTAGACGTCGCCGTGCTTCGCAGGCGGCAGCCAGGTTGCGTCGAGCAACGCCACGTCTGCCTGCGTCGGCAGGGTCGGCCCGGCGAATATGCACGCAGTCATGCGGCGCCCTGCAGGCACCGGCGCGCGCGGGTCCCGGGTGCATAGTCACCGTCGTCCTCGTCCAAAACGCCCTCCAGTCCCGGCACGATAACGCGCGCGACCGGCACGCCGATCGATTCCCTGGTGAGGTCCACGGCAACAACCTGATCAACGCCGATCGCGCGCAGCCGCGCGAGCATCCAGCGCAGATCGCCCTCGATCGACGGCGATTCGAAGCTCGGCACATGCGGGAATGCGCGTTGCGGTTCCGACGATGCCAGCAAACGCCGGCACTGCGCTTGCCGGCGCGCACGCCAGGAGGAGCTGTAGAGCCGGGCGAAGTAGTCGTCGCGCGCGCCGGCGATATAGGTGTTCCGCGCCTGGGCGGCCTCCGTGAGCGCGCGCAGCAGCGCGATGTGCCGGGCGGGGTGGCAGCCCGCGCCAAACTCCGGATCCGCGTCGTCGCCGTCGCCTCCCATCACGAGACAAATGAAACTCGCGATCCCCGCGTCGCTGGTCGTGTCCCATATGCGGACCTGCAGCCCTGCCTCTACAAACCGCGCGATCACGCCGGCGCAGGCAGCATCGTCGATGCTGGCCGCATCGAGCACCCACCTGCCCCGCCCGCCGGGCGCGCGGTGCTTCCAGAGGGTAGTGGCGTCACGCTCCACCACTTCGCACAGGCCATGGCTCACTGCCTCGAGCCAGTGGTTTCCGGAGGCCAGGCCGTTGGTATTGGCCTGGAAACAACCACTGCCCGGCGGCAGCGGCAGCGTGTAGTTCGTGCTGACGAGTTCCAGCGGCACCCACACGCGCCCGTCGCTCAACAGATCGCCGCCTTCAATCCACAATAACGGCAGTCCGGCGGTAAAGCGGCTGCCGCGCGCGCGCGGCAGCCTGGCGATGTCGGCGACACGGTGCTCGCCGCGCATTTCGTCGAAGCTCGCCAGCCTGAGCGGCTTGACAATACGTTCCGCGTGCCACACCTCCAGCGCCTCCATGATTCCGGAGGCTTTTGCCGCGGCCAGTGTGACACCCTTCCCTTGCGAGACCGTCACCGAGCGCGAATTTGGCCGGCACACCATCACCACCGGAATGCCGGTGCGATCGAGGCCCGTGACATTGGCGATGCGCGTGATACCCATCTCGCGCAACAACGGCTGAAGTCGCGCGACCGTGTCATCAGGCGCGCACGTCCGGTGCGTGCCGTGAAAATAGCGCTTGGTGGCATCGATTGACCCGCCGCGCGACGCGAACGCGTCAGGCAATCCCGTGTTTCCGGCGCCGATGCCGGGGCCGCTGTCGGTGGCTCCGGTCATTCGAGTGACTCCAGAAGCTGCCGCGCCTCAATGACCTCCGGCATATCGACATCCCCGAGAGGGTCGCAAACTGGCTGCAGGATAGCGGCTGCCCCGCTCCGGTCGCCGGCCGTCCGGCGCCACTGAGCGAGGCTAATTGCAGCGCGCAATTCCAGCGACCGTGCGCCCTGTCCGCGGGCGCAGTCGAGGGCCTGCCGGAAGCAGGTTTCGGCGGCGCCGAGTTCGCCGGACGCGAGTAGCAATTCCCCGCGGCGTCTATGCAGCTCCGCGTTCCAGAACAGGATTCCGCAACGCTCAGTCTGGGCGAATGCATCCTCCACCGCGCGCAGCCCCTCATCGTAACGCCCCGCACGGGCGTAGGTCTCGGCAAGCATCTCGTAGTACACCGAAACATCCTCGGGCGTTCCCACGCCCTTGAAAGCGGCCATACCGTCGAGCATTTCGCTCAACCCGCCAGTGAGATCATCATGCATGGCATGGGCCCACCCGCGGAAGAACACACCCTTGGCGCGATGATCGCGCAGGTGCTGCTCCGACGCGAAAGCGACCAGTTCGCCGGCACACCCGGCCACTGCGTCCGCATCGCGCCGGAACTTGTGCAGCACGAGAGCGTAATCCATGGCGTGCGCCCGGCTTCCGACGTGGCGCAACTCCGTCGCCCATGCGAGCGCCGAATGCACGTCTTCGAGCGCCTCGCGCGGGCGGCCGAGCATCCAGCGGGCGAGCGCGCGTTCGCCGAGGGCGCAAACGCGGGCGTCGTGTCCACCATACAGCGCCGCATGCGCGTGATGGCGGGCCGGGTCGTATAGTTGCAGCCCGTGCTCGATATGGCGACAGCACTCGTCATGCGCTCCGAGCATGTAAAGGGTCGCCCACTGGCAATGGTGTCCCTGCAGCAGCAAAGCCGGCTCGCCGAGAGTCCCAGCAAGAGCAAACATCTTGTCGGCTCGCTCCCGGCCCGTGCGAAGATCCATTGAAGCGCGCCACCAACCCCAGTGTGCGGCGAAGTGCGGCGCCGACTCGGTCGTACCCGCGCACAGTTCGAGCGCGCGCGCGTAGAGGGCCGCGACTTCAGGGGTGCCTCCGCCTTCGGTAATGATCAGCGCAGGACCCAGGGCAAGCAGGAGTTCCAGCTCGCGATCACGCCGCGGCTCCGCGTCGGCGAGTCGCGGAATCAGCGCGAGGCCTCGGCGCAGATGTCCAATCGCCTCCCGATACTCGGAGCGTTCGCTGGCACGCAGGCCCGCGGCAAGCCAGCTCGCGACCGCGCGGTCAGCGACGCCGGCCTCGGTCCAGTGATGCGCGACGAGCTCGGGGGCGTCACGCGCTGTTTGCGGAAATCGGCTTTCCAGCACTTCGGCAATCCGCAGATGCAGCTCGCGGCGACGGCTACGCAGAAGGCTTTCATATGCCTCTTCCTGTACCAGCGCATGCTTGAATATGTAGGCTGGCGCGGCGGCGCCCGCCTCCGCGTACACTAGCCCGGCGTGCTCGAGATCGCGCAAGCCCTCGCGTACACGCTGAGCCGGAAACGGCGCCACCGCTTCGAGCAGTTCGGAACTGAATTCGCGGCCGATGGCGCCCGCGACCTGGGCGATGAGCTTCGCATGCCCGAGTTGATCGAGACGCGCCATCAATGAATCCTGCAACGTCGACGGAATGGCAAGCGCGGGCAGCGACGTGTCGAATGTGGAGCGATTCCCCTGCGCGCCCACCGGCTCCGAACCGAGCAATGCGCGCGTCAACTCCTCGACGAACAGCGGCACGCCGTCGGTCTTGGCAACTACCTGCTCGATCAAGTTTCGGGGCAGCCGCTCGGCCGCCACCTGTTGTGTCAGCTCGAGCGCGTACTCGGGCGCGAGGTTCTTGAGATCCCGTTGTTCGATCTGCGGCTGATCGCCCCAAGGCGGCGAGAACTCCGGGCGGAAGGTGAGAACGGCAAGGGTGCGCATTTCGCGTACGCGCTCGATGAGCAACGTCAGAAATTCCAGCGTCGTGGGGTCCACCCAATGCACGTCCTCGAACACGACGAGCAGCGGCCCGTCCGCCGCCAGTCGTCGCATTAGCCCGAGGAGCAGACCGAAGGTAAGTTCCTTTTGCCGCTGTGGACTCATGGCGGGCAGCGGAAATAGCGCGTCAGCCGGTATGGAGAGCAGCGCCCCTAGCAGCGATACCGTATCGCGGGTCGCGGAACCAGGGCCGAGCCACTTCGAGAATTTCGCGCGCTTGTTCGCAGGAGTATCTTCGCGACTGATGGCCGCCGCGCGCTGCATGTATTCGATCAGCGGATAGAGCGCGGTGTTGACGTAATGCGGAGAGCACTGATACAAGAGCACTGTGTGAGGCGCACCGGCGATGTGTTCGCGCAGCGCCTGGACCATCCGCGATTTTCCGATCCCGGCCTCGCCGGAGAGCAGTGCCGCCCGGCCGCGGTCATGCTCCGCGTCCTGCCAGAGCCGCTGTAGCCAGAGCATTTGTTCTTCCCGGTCTACGCGCGGACTGACCCCAACCCGCTGCGCCGCCTCGAAGCGAGTTCCGGCAAACCGGGGAGCAAGCACCTCCCACGCCTGGAGCGGAACCGCGATTCCCTTCAAGCTGTGCCTGCCCAAATCCAAGCAGTCGAAGCGCTCGCCGATGAGAGAGCGGGTGCCCGCCGCGATGACCACGGCGTTCGCCCGCGCAAGCCCCTGCAGCCGGGCCGCCAGGTTGGGTGTCTCGCCGACGACGGCCTCTTCCTCGGCAGCCCCTTCGCCAATAAGATCGCCGACGACCACGATTCCGGTCGCGATTCCGACGCGAACGGCGAGCCGTTTCGTGGCACCCGCGCTAACCGGCGCAGGCAGCGCCGCGACGGCTTCGACGAGGCCCAGTCCCGATCGCACGGCACGTTCGGCGTCGTCCTCGTGCGCGCGCGGATAACCGAAAAGAACGAGAATCCCGTCGCCCAGGTAGCGGGAAACGGTACCATCGAAGCGCCGAATGACCGAAGTGCAAGCGGCTTGGAACGAACGGATCACATCGCGCATCTCTTCTGGATCCAGCAGGCTCGCGAGCGTGGTGGAACCTACCAGATCGCAGAACAGCACGGTGAGTTGCCGGCGCTCGGGCGCCGGACGCTCTGAAGTGGCAGGCTCGGCCACGGAACGCGGCTTGCCGTGGGCTAGCGCTGCGCCGCACTCGCCGCAGAAGCGAAATCCCGACGGATTGGCGAAGCCGCAGGCGGAACACGCGTCCTGCAGTGAACGGGATTCGAACTCCTCTCTACCGCGCATTACCGGCTCCACGTTGACCAACCAATCCTGGGCCGCCCCAGATAGGCATCCTGCGATGCTACTTTTCCCCCTGCAATCCTGGCGACACCCGCGCTGCGTAAGAATCCACCCAGCTACTTGTGCAATGTAACCTACTCCGAACCAGGAACCCTGACCAGAGTCCTCTAGCGACAAAACCTGAAATGGTTGGCGCGTCGCCTTAGAGCGAATGGCACTTACTTTGTCTTCCACGCGTGACCATGGCGCTCGATCATTTGGCGAGATTGGGCGCGGGATATCTTTAGCCAAGAGTATGGCTTGGGTCGTCGCTTTCGCATTCGCGGCTCAATGCGTCCGGGCCGGTTGCCCACCTGGCACTGGGCGATCAGTGTGAACAGTCGCCCGCAGTCCCTCGTGGTGGTCAGACCTCGCGAGACCCACTCAGAGGCTGTGAAAAAATTGATTGAGGAACAATAGAGACATTGTCGTGGGTGCTTCGACCATTGACCAGATCAAACAAATCGATCCTGGGCCATTCTGAGAGGTCGAAAATTCGAGTTCGCCTGCGACCAAGGCCCGTTTGGTGAAAATGCCGTATTTCCGATTTTTTCACACACTCTCAGTCCACAGTTTTGAACGGCGTCATGTTTGTGCGTCTCGGCGAACAATTACCGGCGACCCTGAGCGGCGCGGTGGCATCGATCGCGCAGAGCGGGCATCAGAATCCGTGGTGGCTGGTCATCTATGCGCTGGAGATCAACCTGGCCCTGGCGCTGCTGCGCTTCATCTGGGTGTCGGCTTCCCTGCACCTCACCTTGTTCAAGGTGCAGCAGCGCGACGGGCACCTGACCGGGCTGCACTTGCGTGGCGTCCTCGCGGTCTCGCTGTCAGGGGTGCGCGAGGCGATCACGCTAGCCGGCATGCATGCCGAGCGCGAGGAGATATTCAACCTGGCGCGCCAATCGAAGATTTCCGACGAGACCTCGCGCAAGCTGGTGCGCGAAATCGATCTGGTGGATGCGCGTTACAGGTGATCGAGACAGGGGTATTCGCCATGCCACGCCGAGTTTTCGATGCCGCAGGCCGGCTGTGCGAGACTTGTAAGATAGGCGCCGTGGCGGCATCCATTGCGCATTTGCAGGATGTGCATTTCTGGTGGCGGCCGTTGTTGCGCGATCCGGACGACGACATGGTGCTTGAGTGCGCCATCGCGTCCGGGGCCAACACCGTTGTGACGCACAACCTCAAGGATTTCGCGCGCGCGCGTTCGCTGGGTGTGCAGGCCAAGACGCCAGGGCAATTTTTGAAGAATCTGAAAGGGAAATGATCATGACCGCACTCACCGTACGCTTGCCCAACTCGGTGCATGAAACCATCAAGGATCTGGCCAAGCGCGATGGCATTTCCGTCAATCAGTTCATCGCCAGCGCGGCCGCCGAGAAAATGGCTTCGTTTTTGACGGTCGAACACCTCA
>JANMVS010000516.1:0-10791 GCA_031392885.1 Verrucomicrobiota bacterium | reverse complement strand
CGTTCCAATATTTCCAACAATAACTGAGGTCGGGACGTTGGTGATTCCTGATTTTGATAGAATCACGAAATTGCCCGCCGATCTAAGATCGACCGGCGTTTGAACTCCGTAAGCGGTGGCGCAAAGTAGAGCGGCGAGCCCCACGACAAGAGGCAGTCGAATCAGTTTTTTGTTTTTCATTTGAGGTGGAAAGTAGACCGAATGTCCTTCTGTTGATATGGGGTGTTAGCCTACTATTCGATCATGGGTGTAGGCCTGCCCCGGTTTGGTGGACACAAGAGGTGGGGCTGACATGAAGGAACAGCCCAATGAACCAAATCAAGAATAAGGACGTGCCGGCAACGCCGGCACGCATCAACAGCATCTACCCGATGGAGTTTCGCCGCGACAGCGTCGCGGCGTGGCGAGTCAGCGGGTTGAGCGTGCCCAAGTATGCTGGGCAGATCGGCGTCCACTGCACCACGTTGTATGCTTGGATCCATGCGGAGGGAAGCCCCCTGCCGGGGGTGGCAGGGGGCGGCGCGCCCGGCCCCAAGCGCACGGTCGAACAGCTCGAAGCCGAACTGCGGGCCACCCGCGTGGAGCTGGAGCGCACCCGGCTCCAGCGCGATATTCTAAAAAAAACTTTGGGTATTGTCTGCGAACCGTCGCCGAACGCCATGCCCGGATCACCGCGATGAAATCGGCCTATCCGCTCCAACTCCTTTGCGCGACCTTCGGGGTCTCCCGCAGCGGCTACTACGCCCAGCAGGCCCAGGCGCGCCAGCCTGGGCCGCGTCGCCAGCGCGATGCCGTGCTGTTGCGACTGATGGTAGCCGAATTTACCGACAGTGACTGCACCTATGGTTCTCCTCGACTGCACCGGGCGTTGCGCGCCCGGCAGGAGCCCGCCAGCCGGAAGCGCGTCGCCCGACTCATGCGCCAAGAGGGGCTGCGTGGGTGTTTTCCGGTGCGCCGTCACGTCATCACCACCGATAGCCGGCACGAGCAGCCCATCGCGCCCAATCTGCTGGCCCAGCGAGCGCGGCCGACCCAAATCAACCAGGTTTGGGCCGCCGATATCACCTATATCCCCACCGACGAAGGCTGGCTGTACCTGGCCGGCGTCAAGGACCTCTGCAGCCGTAAAGTCGTCGGTTGGGCCATGAGCGAAAAGATCGACACTCCGCTGGTTCAGACCGCCTGGCACCACGCCCGCGACCAACGCCAGCCTCCGCCAGGTCTGCTCTTCCACTCCGACCGGGGCGTCCAATACGCCAGCGACGCGTTCCGGGCGGATCTGGCCGCGACCGGCACCGTGCAGAGCATGAGTCGACAGGGCAACTGCTACGACAACGCCATGATGGAGTCGGGCTGGGCCTCCCTGAAGGTGGAGTGCGTCTATCGCCAGCGTTTCCGCACCCGGGCCGAAGCCCGCGCCGCCATCTTCACCTACCTCCACTTCTACAACCGGAGGCGGCGCCACAGCGCCCTCGGTTATCTTTCCCCTGTGGACTTTGAAAACCAAAACAACTAACCCTCACCACCAGCCCGATCTTATGTACACTTTATCGGGGCAAGCCCAGGGTATTGCTGGGCAATTTTCTGGAGAATAAATGAGTCGTTGGGCTGCGCTGCGTCCGCGGCCAAGAAGAGTTCCAGCGCCGCGCGCGAGTCCAGCCGCGCTTCGGCGGCGAGCGCCGCCGGCAGGAGAGGAGTCGCGGCTACCCGGGCAGCCAGCAGCAAAAAAAGGATGAGGGCGGCCCGCATGGCAGCTCGGGTGGTGGCGCGGTGGCGCTCAGGGCTTGCGAAAAAGATAATGGCTGACGTGCCACTCCTGGCCGTCGCGATAATTCCACAATTCGGCGCAGGACAGGTAAAAGATCCGCCAGTAGGCCCACCATTTTACCGCCTGATCGGCGCCGTAGGTCTGGACGAACAAGGGCATGATTTCAGCTTGGTGGGCATCCATGTTCTGCAGCCAGTGTTCGGAGGTTTGCGCATAGTGGGTGCCCGCCACCCGCCAGTCCTCGACGAGGGTCAGGTCGGACTGAAACTGGCTGAACAAATCGTGCGCGGGCATCAGGCCGCCGGTGAAAAAATAGCGGCTCATCCAGTCGCTGTCATCCCGCACCACAAAGTGATAGGCGAAGTGCGCGTGGACAAACACGTGGGCGAAAAACAGGCCGCCGGGTTTCAGCCCCCGGGCGATATTCGCCATTAAACGCGGCCAGTTCTTCATGTGCTCGAACATCTCCACCGAGACCACCCGGTCAAACTGCCCGGCGGCGGGGTCGAAATCATTCATGTCGCAGGTGATCACCGTCACGTTGCCCAGGCCGCGCTGCCGGGCCTCCGTCGTGATGTGCGCGCGCTGCGTGCGGGAATGGGAGACGGCGGTGATCCGCGCCCGCGGGTATTTTTCCGCCAGCCAGAGGGTGAGCGAACCCCACCCGCAGCCGAGTTCAAGAATCTGCTGTCCATCCTCCACCCGGGCGCGGGCGCAGGTGAGGGCGAGCATTTTTTCCTCAGCCTGGGCCAGGGTCTCCGCGCCGGTTTCGTAGAGCCCGCTGGAATACTTGAGCCGCGGGCCCAGACATTTTTGGTAAAAGAGGGTCGGCACCTCGTAGTGCTGCTCCTTGGACTCGCTGGTGTTGACCGCAATCGGGCGAGTGCGCAGATCGGCCGCGAATTGCTGCAGGCGCTCCACCGGCTTATCGGTATGCTCCTCCCGCAGGCGCTGCCGGAGCAACCGGCGGATACCGCGGCGGATCACCCAGTCGGGCAACAGGTCTTTTTCGAGCAGAGAATCGATCATGGGAGCTTGCGGGGAAACCAGGGGATGAACGCACTGGTGGTTTGCTGGTAGCGACGATAGGCTTCGCCCTTGGTTCGAATTGATTGCTCCTCCGTCAGTGGAATGCCGGTGACCCGTAATAGCAGGAACAGGATGCTGGCCGGGCCAATGAGCGCGATCCAGCCGGCGGGGGAAGCGAGGGCGAAAACGAAATACGAAACCCAGATCAGCCACTCAAAAAAATAATTCGGATGCCGGCTGTAGTGCCAGAGCCCGACATCGCAGACGCGGCCCCGGCTGGCCGGATCGCGCTTGAAGGCGGCCAGTTGCGCGTCGGCCATTGCCTCGCCGACCAGGGCGAAAAACCAGAGGCCGGCCCCGGCAATCTCCGCCGGGTGCAGGGCCGGCGCCGGATTCAGGCAGATCACGGCAAAGGCGGCGGCGAGGAGCACCACCGATCCGGCCTGGAGCTGGAAGAAGCCAAACATCTTCGGGTGAAAATTTGTGGCCCAGTCCCGGCGCAATTGCACGTAACGACCGTCCTCGACGGGATGGTGCCCCATCACGCGGCGGTAAAGGTGGGTGCCCAGCCGCAGACTCCAGAGCGTGGCCATCGCGGCGATCAGCGCCCGGCGCAGCGGCCAGCCCGGAGCATAAACCGCGTAGTAAATCGCGAGCCCGGCAAAGGAGTAGGACCAAACGATGTCCACAATGCCGTAGTTGTTGATCAACCGGGCGAGGACGTAAGATAGCGCAAAAATCACGCACAGGCCGGCGAGTGCGCTCAGGACAAGGAGGATGGCGTTCATGCAAGGAACATTCAGGCGGCCAGCACGACCACCGCGCCGGCGGCCGCGAGGATCAGGCCCAGCCCGCCGGGGCCCGGGCGGCGAACGCCCAGCAGATCCGCGAGCCGGCCGTCACGGGGAAGCAGAAAGAGTTCGCTCAGGCAATAGGCGGACATGGCGATGTTGCCCAGCAGCATGATGGCGACAAACCACGCAATCCGCGCCAGCCACGCGGTCTGCTTGAAGGCAACCCAGACAAAGAAGGTGATGAAACCCCAATAGGCATCGAACAGGGTGGCAATGAACCAAGGGTGGGTGAAGACCTCGCGCGGCACCGCGAACAACGGACACCGGAGGCTGGCCCAGGTTGTGACCCAGAGCATCGAGCCGAGGACCAGGCTGAAGAGAATGCGGAGAAACCAGATCATGGGTTGTTCAGAAGGAAAGATTGTTGGGCCGGGTGTACACCGTCTGGACCACGGAGATGTTCCGCAGGGCAAAGGCGACTTCGCAGTAGCACAGATAGTACGTCCACTTGCGGATGAAGCGCCCGTCGAAACCCTGCGCGCGGACCTGCTCGAGTTTGCCCTGAAAAAGTTCGCGCCAGCTCAGGAGGGTGCGGGCGTAATCCCGGCCCAGGTCTTCCAGGCCGTGCAGCACGAAGCCGCCCTGCGCGGCCAGCTGCTGGTTGACCCGGTTGAGGGACAGCAACAACGAGCCCGGGAAAATATGTTTCTGGATAAAATCCACGCCCGAACGAAACTGTTCGTAGCGGGAGTCGGGGCAGGTGATGAATTGCAGGGCGAGCAGGCCATCCCGTTTGAGCACGCGATGGCAAATGGCGGCATACTCGGGGAGGTAGCGGTGGCCGACGGCTTCCAGCATCTCGATGGACACGATCTTGTCGAACTGGCCGGTCAGTTCGCGATAATCCTGCAGCCGGACCTCGATGCGATCGCTCAGGCCCGCGGCGGCGATGCGCTGCACGGCAAAATCGTACTGCTGCCGGGAGATGGTGAGTGTGGTGACCCGGCAGCCATACTGTTTGGCGGCATGCAGGCTCCAGGCACCCCAGCCGGTGCCGATCTCCAGCACGTGATCGGTCGGCTGCAGTTGCAGTTTCCGGCACAGCGCATCGTTCTTGGCGACCTGGGCCTGTTCGAGCGTGGCCACCCCGGACCACCGGGCGCCGGAATACATCATCGAGGGATCCAGCCACAGCGCGAAAAAATCGTTGGAAAGATCGTAGTGGGCGCGGATGTTCCGTTCGGCGTTGGCGCGGGTGTTGGGCCGGAGCAGATGACCCCAACGATTGACCGCCCGCAGCAAATTCAGGGCGAGCGACTTGGCCTGCTGCGAGCCGGAGAGGGTGGGGGCGGACTCAACGTTCAGCACGAACCAGCCGAGCACGGCGGTGAGGTCGGGAGTCTCCCAATCGCCATCGAGGTAGGACTCGGCAAATCCGATGTCACCGTACAGTGCGCTTTTGGTGAAAAATGCCTTCCGCCGCACGCGCAGGAACGCGGTGTTGCTGACGCCGGGCGCCACGGGTTGTGCGCTGAGGTCCGGATCGCCAAACTCCCGGGTGGTGCCATCGGGTAATTCGAGGCGCATCCGGCCGAGCTTCATTTCGGCGAAGGCGTTGAGCACGGCGTGCTGAAAGAATGAGGCGGGCTCGGCCGGTATCGCGGTGGGCGCTGACGTGGCGGTGGAAGTGGCGGGCGGGCTCATGCTTCGGGCGGGTTGGTGATGGAGAGATGGGGACGATACAGTTCGCGCTGGGCCTCGGGCCGGGCGGACTTGGGGAACCAAGGAACATTTTTCAGATAAAGCTTCAGGGCGTGCCAGTGGATGAGGGCGATCACGCGCAGGGTGATGAGGGGATATTTAAGCGTAAACCACGCCAACCGACCGTCGGAAAGCGGCTGGCGCGAACCGCTCAATACGCTAGTGAGCGTGCGCTGGCCGGCATCGTAATCATCGATCTGCACCGCGAGCTGTTCGCCCGGCAGGCGCAGGGTGAAATCAAAGGCCACATCCATGTCGGTGAAGGGGGAGACGTAGAAATACTTGGGCAAACGCAGGGAAAAGGTGGTCGTCGCGGCGGAACCCTGGCGCGTGGCGGGTCCGAGCACAAAGGGCTTCATTTCCTTAAAGGTGTTGGTGACCTCCGCGATGGACGCAACGGGCTGACCGTGGCGGTCGAAGCAGAAATAAAAAGAGACAGGATTGAAGAGATAGCCCAACACCCGCGGCAGGGTGACCAGCAGGACCCGCCCCCCGGTCAGGTCGATGCCATGGGTGGCGAGATAGGCGAGGACCCGGGCCTTCAGGCCGGCGGCGGGCGGGACGGGTTCCTTGGCTCGTCCGGAATTGTGCAAGGGCTCGCCGGTGGGCAGGAAATCCCGCTCGCAGAAATTATAGAGATTGGCCCGGTTGCGGGAAAAAAAACGGAACTGCCGGTGCAGGGTGTCAAGCTCGTCCAGGTCGAGCGCGAACATGAAAATACGATACACAAACCGGTGAGTTTTGGGCGTAAACCGGTGGTGCAAGATCTGACACTCGTAGAGGCAGGAATTCACTGGGTATGGCTACGGTTCGGCCGGAACCCGGGATGCAGGGCGGGGGGTTATTTTCCGGCGGCGCAACGCCTAGGCACACCAAGGGTCGCCGTCGAGAAGCAGTTTGCTCACGTTGTAGGCGGAAAGCAGGCCGTCTTCATGAAATCCGTAGCGTTGCCAGGCACCGGCAAAATACGTGCGGGTGTGGCTCCGAGCGGCGAGGTGCAGCTGGGGGATTTCGGCCTGGGCCCGGACGGCGCCCAGGCTGAACAGGGGATGCTTGTAGTGGAGCGTCTTGAGAATCTTGGCGGGGGCGATACGCTCGGCGCCATTGATGGAGACGAAGTAGTTCTCGCGATCCGAGACACCCTGCAGGCAGTTCATCCAGTAATGGGTGGCCGGGGAGAGCCGGCCCTGCCCATCGCGGTTAATGGCATAGTTCCAGGCGGACCAAGCCCGGGCCGTGCGAGGCATGACAGTGGAGTCAGTGTGCAGGGTCGCGATGTTTGGCTGCGAGTGAAACTCGCTGAGAACTCGGGTTTCCTCCGGCGTGGGATCAGCGAGCAGGCGCAGGGCTTCGTCGCCATGACAGGCGAGGATGGCCTGATCAAAACGGGCCGTCGCCCCATCGGACATGGTGACCTGCACTCCCGCCGATTCCCGGCGGACCCGGACAACCTTTGTGTGGTGCCGGATGTGCTCGCGCCACGGCGTGACGAGGCGTTTGACATATTCCTGCGCACCACCGTCGACGGTCCACCATTGATGCTGCGAGTCCAGCCCGAGAAATCCATGATTGTGGAAAAATCGCAGCAAGGTGGTGGCCGGAAACTCCAGCATTTTTTCCGGCGGGGTGGACCACACGGCGGAGCTCATCGGCACCAGATAAAGGTCGAAGAAGTCGGCGCCGTAGCCGCGGCGGCGCACGTAGTCCCCGAGTGAAACACCGCCCCACCCCGGATCCTGCAGGGCGGCGACCGCTTCCCGATTGAAGCGGGCGACGGCTAGCAGCATGCGAATGAAGCGCGGGCGAAATAGGTTTCGCCGCTGGGCAAACAGATGATTGAGGGAGGAGCCGGCGTACTCGAGGCCGGTGTCTTCATGCCGCACGCTGAAGGACATGGCGGTTTTCTTCACCGGGACCTGCAGCGTGCCGAAGAGGCGCGTGAGCAGCGGGTACGTTTCGTGATTGAACACCATGAACCCGGTATCGATGGGCACCGGCCGTCCCGTGCCCCGCTCCGGCACGGTCACGGTATTGGTGTGACCGCCGGTGTAGTCATTCTGCTCAAACAGTGTCAGGGCATAGTGCCGGTGCAAAAAATGGGCGGAGCCCAGGCCGGCGATGCCGGTGCCGATGATGGCAAGCGAAGCCATGAGAAGGGAGTAACGCCGGAGCGGCGTTGGGTTACCACTCCTTACGCTTCAGGCTGGGGGGGCGGATGCCGGGGCCACGGGTTCGACCACGAGCCCGCCAATATTCCGGTGGATCGCCGGGCCGTCAGCTTTTTTCATCTGGGCGGCGACTTCCGGTGAATTGACGGTGGCGAGGGCGATCGCCGCCGCCGTCGGCACCACCCGGCGGAGGGTGTTGATCTCGTGCTGCACGGACGACATCGAGAAGCGGGCGATGGTGTCGTGATGATTGCGCTGCTCGGCTTCCTGGTAGATGGAGGCGGGAACGGCCTTGAGATTCCAAATGAAGCCGGTCCAGGAAAGGCCCTTGAGGATATAGTAGGTGATATCCAGCTCCCACCAATAAAAGCCCTGCCGGGTGGCGGACATGTAGCGGTGATGGTTGTTGTGCCAGCCTTCGCCGAGCGTGATGAGCGAAAGGATGAAGCTGTTGCGGGAATCGTCGCTGGTCTCGAACCGGCGGCCGCCCATCAGGTGGGCGAGGGAGTTGATGCAGGAGGTGCCATGGAAGAGGGCCGTGGTGCTGATGAAGAAACCCCAGACCAGCAGTTGCGCGCCGCTGGTGTGCAGCGCCGGCCGGGTGTGCTCCAGGAAACCGCCGAGCAGAAAGAGCCCCGTGGCAAACAGCACCGGCACGACGACATCGAAGCGGTTCAGGAAGACCAGCTCGGGATATCTGGCGAGGTCTTTGACCTTGGAATAGTCGGTGGGAAAATTGCGCCGGCTGGTGATCCAGCCGATGTGCGACCACCAGAAACCATGCACGTGCGGCGAGTGGGCATCCTCGGGCTCGTCGGAGTGCTGGTGATGATGGCGGTGATGATAGGCCCACCACAATGCGCCGCGCTGCACGCAGGTAGCGCCCAGCAGGGCCAGCAGGAACTGGCCGAAGCGGGAGGTGCTGTAGGTCTTGTGCGAGAAATAGCGGTGATAAATTCCGGTAACCGCAAACATGCGGATAAAGTAGAGGGCCACCGCGAGCCAGAACGCGAACCAGCTGCCACCGGTCCAGCTGATACCCAGGCAACCCAGGTGCAGGATCACGAAAGGAATGCAGCGCACGAGATTCACCCCGTCTGGCTGGGCACGGATGGCTTCCGGCGACTCGGACGAATAGTCGGAATCAATCCATTGGAAAAGAGAGCCGAAAAGTCGACGGGAGGTGTTCTTGGGCGTGGTCAAGATGAAGCAGGCGTTAAAATCGAACGGGCAGGAAAGCCTCTTGGGCTGGATGCCGCAAGTGCACCTCCCTGTCATACGATTATCGACATGTCTACCTACGCGGCAGTCCACACGATGGATATTTGCCTCAGATTATTGTGCGTTTTACTCCAACATATCTGTACAAGTCGTTATTGCTCAGGGTCAGTGGCCACAAGTAAGGTGAGGAGTGCGAGAATTATTACGGAAAATATCATTGGTTGGTGTTATCTATCGCTAGGTCAGAGCGATTTATGGCGATATTGTTCCTGTCTCTCCGCCCCACAGGGGGAAGTGAAGAGTTATTTACAGGAGCCGTCCGGCCTTCGCTGGCGTGGTCAACGCCAGGAGAATGACTGGCGAGGAGATGCAAATCCTGCGCCAGTGCAAGCGGGTGCAGGGGAAAAGACACTGTATCAGTTTGCCAGCGTCGCAGGATTAGAGAATCTATCTATTCTGCCTGGTCTCTCACCCCAGAGAAGGGTCGATCGCCTGAGTCGACGTGATACCGCGACGGTGATTACCCTGCCCCCGGCTGGAGAACGGGGAGGGCCTCAGGTCGCCGGATCAGGCTCTGGTGCTATCGACACGGGCGAAGTGAAAACTCCGACCGCAAATTGGGTATAACGGACGAGCGCTCCTGCATGGTCGTTATTGCGGCAGATGCCGTAAGTTAGTTCCTTCATGCAGTGCAAGGTGGATAACGTATGGTGCAGGGCCCCCACGACAAAACTGAACCGCCAAAGAAAATCCTCCGGACTGAGAGTGGGCGCATGACGTCTTACCGCCTGGGCAAAACGTGCCATCACGGGTTGAAATTCCCGGGACATCAACCCCGCCATGAAAAGCTGTGGTTCGGCGAGACTGCGGCCGATTATCCGAGCCGAATGCTGCCCGCCTTCCATTGGGTCCTGCGCGAGTTCAAAAACCGGCCGAGCGAGTGTTTCGATGATCAATGCCAGGGGCACAGGCTCGCCGGCGGCGGATTGCTCGGCCTTTTCGAGTTCAGCCAGTCTAGCTTGGTTGATGGGCCGGAGGCGGCGCGTGATAACCTCGCAATACAAGGCCTGCTTGTCCCCAAAGTGGTAGTTGATCGCGGCTAGATTAACCTTTGCCTTCTTGGTGATTTGCCGGAGCGAAGCCCCTTCATAGCCGAATTGCGCAAATAGCGATTCTGCAGCGGTTAATATTTTCTTCTGTATTTCAATATTAGTATCTACCAACATAAAGAAACGAACGTTTGAAACGAACGTTTAGCAAAAGTCAAACGAGATCTGCTTCGAAAATTTTTCTGCCAGGACGAACAAGAGGGAGGCGCGCCAACAAGGGGCACAGTTGCTTTGGCCACTAAACCTCTTAGCCTGTCTGCAGACAAGCATCCCCATGAAAACCACGACTCTGGTTGTTACTCTGTCAGCCCTGTTCTCCGTCGGAGCATTGTTTGCCGCCGTTACGTCCAAGCCTGCTTCCCGCGTTTATGTAACTTTCGTCTCACCGGAAAAATTCACCGACGTAAAGAATGACTGGATCTCCTCCGATGGCTACCGGGAAGGGGTGTTGGAGGAATTGAAGCTCCAGTTCGAATCGACCGGCCGGACCTGCCTCGCCGAGGGGCAGCAGCTTGAGATCAAGGTAACCGATGTCGATCTCGCCGGCGATTTTGAGCCGGCGCAAGGCCCTGATTTTGATCACATCCGCATTCTGCGGGAGATATATCCTCCGCGGATGGAATTGGAATTCCGGCTCATCGGGGCCGATGGCCAGGTGATCAGCGAGGGCAAGCGACACCTCAAAAGGCTCGGATACCTGATGACGCTCGTGCTGCCCACCCACGATCCGTTGCGTTACGAAAAGGATCTGATCCGTTCCTGGCTGCGGCAGGAATTCAAGCGGTCTTCCTGAGGAGTCCGGGGAGTTGGGGCGGCGCCGGTTTTTCCCGGCGCCTTTTCTTTTGACCCGGAGCGGCGGCCGCGGGCACTCTCACGCTTGTGCACGACGCGGTTCCGCCCCCCACTGATGCTGCCCCGGTTGACGCGCAGTTCGTCTATTC
>JANMVS010000514.1:0-1994 GCA_031392885.1 Verrucomicrobiota bacterium | reverse complement strand
GCTGAGGCCAGTCGGAGACTGGCCCTACTTGTTCTCCGAGCCGAAGATTTTGTTCTCGAGTTCCCGGACGGTCGCGATGAAGGCCGCCGGAGTCGGCGCGGCCAGCAGGGCCTCGCGGTGCGGGGCGTCCTTGATCAGCCGGCAGAGCGAACCGACCAGCATGAGGTAATCGCCGGGATTCGACTTGGGCGTGCCAAGCACAAACAGGAGCCGGACGTTCTGGTCGGAATTTTCGAAATGCACGCCGGTGGCGCTGCGGCCGACGGCGATCACGATTTTCTTCACGTGCTCGGTGCGCGCGTGGGGCAGGGCGACCTCGTTGCCGAGGCAGGTGGTGTCGAGCCGCTCGCGGGCGAGGAGTTCCTGGTAGAAGCCCGCGAAATTGGCGACGTTGGGATGCGGCTCCAGCAACTTGGCGACCTCATTGATCGCGGCGGTGCGCTTGGTGCTTTGGAGATCGAGCATGATGCAGGTGGGCTCGAGAAAACTGGAGAGGCGGACGGGCATCGGAATTTACGGCTAAGAGATTCACCGCTCCGCCGGTTGGCAAGGCCGGAGTGGATGGAGCCAACCCGGGCCGGTCAGGCGCGCGGGGCCAGATGTTGGCCGGCGCGCTCGAGGGCGGCGGCGAGTTGCTCGGGGAGGAAAGGTTTGGTCAGAAAATCATTCAGGCCGGCGCCGCGGGCCTGGTCCCGGTCTTCCTGCAGGGCACTCGCGGTCTGGGCGATAATCCAAGGCCGGTCGCCGACGCCCGGTCGGGCGGCGCGGATCAGCCGCGTGGTTGCCAATCCGTCCAGTTCAGGCATTTGGAGGTCCATGAGGATGACATCGTAGCTGGTGCGTTCGAGCGCGGCGAGGACTTCACGGCCGTTGGCGGCGGGGTCGGCCTGGTAGCCGAGCCGTTTCAGCATCATCTGGGCGACCTTTAGGTTCACGGAATTGTCGTCGGCGAGCAGGATCTTGAGCGGGTAGTGCTGCGCCAGCTGGCCGGAGGGGGTGACCGGAGGGGTGGTCCCGGAGCTGTTGGTGGGCCGGTGAAAAATCTCCCCGAGGGCGGCGAGCAGCAAGGCTGGCTTCACCGGCTTGGCGAGCGAAGCGGCAAAGAGTCCAGGGGTGGGCCGCCGGCCGGCCGAGCTGAGCAGGAGCAACGGCAAGCGCCCGGTGCCCGGCCGGCGCTTTATCTGGGCGGCGAGTTTCTCCCCGTCGAGTCCCGGCATTTGGCAGTCGAGCAGCGCGAGATCGAAGTTGCCCCCCTGGGCCAGGAGCTGCAACGCGGCCGGGCCGGAATCGACCGCGGTGGGCGTCATGCCCCACGAGCGGGTTTGCGCCATGAGGATGCGGCGGTTGGTCTCATTGTCGTCAACAATGAGCACGCGCAGGCCGGTGAGGTTGGGTTGCTTGGCGCTGATGTTCACGCGCACGCTCTGCGTGTGCGGCGCGGCGGCAATAATAAAATGGAAAGTCGAGCCCAGGCCCAGGGGGCTCTCGACCCACATGCGACCGCCCATGAGGGTGGCCCGCCGCTGGCTGATGGCGCGCCCGAGTCCGGTCCCGCCGGCAGGGTTGATGAGTGGGGCGCGGCCGCCGGACGCGGGCCCGTGAAGCCCGCCCGGAGGCCGGGCTCAACCTCACGCGCCGTTGGCCGGCGGCGGTTCCAGGGGCGGGTTGGAATTGGCCGCCTGTTCCTCGTCCGTCTCGACGATGCGGGCGATGCTGAGGAGCCTGTCGCCCTCGGCGAGGGCGACGAGGCGCACGCCCTTGCCGCCGCGGTTGACCTCGCGGATGGTGTTGACCGGGCAGCGCACACTCTGGCCCTTGGCGGTGAGGAGCATGATCTCGTCGGTGTCCCGGATGCTGAGCGCACCGGCGAGCTTGACCGAGCCGTCCTCGGGCAGGTCGATCGCCCAGACGCCGGAGCCGCCGCGGTTGATGAGGCGGTAATCCTCGAAGCGGGTACGCACCCCGAGGCCGGCTTCGCTGGCGACGAGGAATTT
>JANMVS010000476.1:0-2427 GCA_031392885.1 Verrucomicrobiota bacterium | reverse complement strand
GAAGTCGGGAAGGGCGAGCCGAAACACGCCGCAGCTATCGTCCCAAGACCGTTGATCACCAGGCTGGGCCGCACCGGGTAGTTGTCGCCCGCCGCAGCGGCGGACTCGATGTTCTGCAACGAAGCCAGTACGCCCAGCAGGCCGATGGGAATAACCACTGACAGGTAGGCGACGATGTGGCCGCCCGAGAGGGCCTTCCACAATTCGCCCAGTACCGGGGCGGGAAAATAGAGTTTGAAATGGGCCAGCGGCTGCGCCGTCGCACCGCCAACCGGCGCCAATCCCGTGGCCCACGCTAGTACCGTGCCAACGGTAAGGATGATCACGGTGGCTGGTAGTCGACCGCGGAACTTCACCCGGCCAAAAAACACGACGAACACCAGCACCAGCATCATGATCCCGATCACCGGTGTCGCGAACGCTTGGAAAAGAAACGCCAGTCCGAGAAACCCGAGACCCACCCCGGCCAGCGTCGCCAGCATGGCTGCCGGCGGGGTGTGCCGGCGGATCTTATCGGCGATGAACGCACAGCCGAATTCCAGTAATCCGCCGAGGAAGCAGGCCACCAGACCCGCGTGCCACGCGAACCGCTCGGGGTCCGCCAGCCCCTGAGCGATCGCCAGTTGCTTCGCCGGCAGCATCACGAGGAAGACATGGGCAAACAGCCCGGGCGTGCTGATGCCGTAGGGCAGCGCCGTCACATCGGCGCGGCCTTCGCGCTTGGCCAGCTGCAGCGCCTGCCAGGCATAAAAGAGGTTGCCGACGAGAAACGAAATCGCAACGCCCGGCAGGATCCGCCCGTAGATCAGTGCCGGGGAGAAGCCGAGCACGGCCGTGCACAACGGCGCCAGAATCAGCAACTGTACCAGGTTATTGACGAAAGCCACCACGAAGCCCTCGCTGTCTCCGCGGGAGAATAGTTTCATGGGCGCTTGCCTTGGGCCGCGAGTACACCGGCGAAATAGACCGTCCAGCGGGCGGCGGCCGCCGCCGCGGTCTGACCCAGCTTCCGATAGTCGTTGCCGGGGTCCGACTGCGTACGGTTGCTGCCGGCGCGGAAGACGATGTGTGGGATGCCGAGTTGGGTGCAGACCTGCGCGATCGCCGCGCTTTCCATCTCCATGATGTCCGGGTTCAGTTTCGCTTTCATATCCGCGATCTTCGCCGCTGAAACGCCGAAGAGGTCGCTGGCTGTGACCACTCCTGTAAGCACCCCCGGCTGATAAGTCTCACCCTTCACGGTGACCGGCGCGGCGGCGTAACCCGCGATGGCAGCGCGGGCGAGCCGCAGCAGCCGCGAGTCGGGCCGATAGCACCAGTGCGTCATCCGGCCGGCGAGCGGACCGCGCACCTTGCGATAAATCATCCCCTGATCTGTCAGACTGCCGGCGGCGTGGTGGATCGTCTTGGTCGAGATCACGGTGTCGCCGGTACGGATGCGCGGGTTGAAGCGCGAGCCGGTGCCGGAGACCACCACCTCCGCCGGTCGGAAAGCATGCACGAAGAGGGCCGTGACCATCGCAGCGTTGGTCACACCAACGCCGGTCACCGTCGTGACGACCCGTCGGCCGCGCAGTTCACCGGTAACAAAGGGAAAACAGGCGAGGCGGCCGGTCTTGGGCCGCTTGATCTGTGCCTGGATCAGGCGGATTTCGGACGGCATGGCGCTCAAAATCAGCGTAACTGCGCGGACAGACTGGGGCGTGGCCGGTGACACAGCCCAAGGCTGACCAAGCACGGGCGAGATTGCACGCCGCAAGAAGCTGCGGTTGCCTTTGGCCGCGACCGGTGTTCACTGGCGCGTTCCCATGATCGAAGTTGAAAATCTCACGCGCGTCTTTCGCACCTACAAAAAGCAGCCCGGTTTCTGGGGCGGCGTAAAGGGCCTGTTCCACCGCGAATTTGAGGAGACCCGTGCGGCGGACAATATCAGCTTCAGTATCAAAGAGGGTGAGTTTGTCGGCTTCCTCGGGCCTAACGGCGCGGGCAAGACCACGACCCTCAAGATGCTCTCCGGCCTGATCTTCCCGACGCACGGCCGGGCCAGCGTCGCCGGCTTTGATCCGACCAAGCGCGAAAACGAGTACCGCCGCCTCTTCGCCCTCGTGCTCGGTCAGAAAAATCAGTTATGGTGGGATCTGCCCGCCATCGAATCCTTCTACCTACTGCGCGCCATCTACGGTCTCGAGCAGAAAACCTACCAGGCGACCCTCGACGAACTCGTCACGCTGCTCGGCGTCGGGACCAAGCTGAATGTCATGGTGCGCGAACTTTCCCTTGGCGAGCGCATGAAGATGGAGCTGATCGCAGCCCTCTTGCATCAGCCGCAGTTATTACTGCTCGATGAACCAACAATTGGCCTCGATGTCATCGCCCAGGTGACGATCCAGAAATGCCTGCGCGAATACAACACCACGCGCGGCGTGA
>JANMVS010000460.1:0-4308 GCA_031392885.1 Verrucomicrobiota bacterium | reverse complement strand
GTCGATCTTGGCCAGCAGACGGTCCAGCCAGGCTGGCACGTCCTTCTGCGCGAGGCTGGTCTGCTCAAAATAGCCTGGAAACAGGACATGCATGAAATCGCGAGCGAGTTCGGCGACCGTGTCCTGGGAGGGCAGGTTGACCCCGTCGAGGTGGTTGATGCCGCCGTCGCGGGCATAGGAGTCGAGCAGGGCCTGCTTGATGGCGTCGGGTTTCATGCGGGGAAGGCCATCATGATCGCCAGAAATTCCCGCCGGTCAAACGGGATGGGCGGGAAGGGCGTCATATTCAACCCGGCGTCGTGACCGGCTGGTGCTGGCCGGTCCGGAGGAAGTGTCTTTTCAGAAAAATTTTCCCTGATCCGCTTTAGAGGTATTTCTCGAATTTGGCGGCGGCGTGTTCGTCAGCAAATCCCAGATAAGCGACCAGATTCCATGGCTTGAACTTTCGCGGGTGGATCGACTTGCCTTCGTTGTGATCGACCAGACGTTGTTTTAGGTTGTGCGTCAGACCCACGTAGTGCTGCTGCCGCTGATGAACACTTTCGATGAGGTAAACGTAGGTCATGGAGCGAGGGTGAGTGAAAGGGCCTCCCATTGCCGCTTGAGGTGCGATAGCGGACTGATGGACGGCAAACTTCGCCTAACCCAGTCCCAGGTCGAAAACAAGTGGGTTGTTTACGCTTTGCCCTTGGCTGGCCTGCCAGCCGCAGGCCCGGCGAAGGCTGGCGCTCGGGGCAGGGTCGACTATGTAAATTTCTCCGACACTTTCGATTACTTGATGTAATCCTCAGGTTATATGTGAGTTAAATACCTTCAAGGCCCCACTCTTCCTACTCTAGCCTTATGGCGTGTCGGTTATTCTTACACTTTCAAATTTCACTGCAACTCGCATGATTCGCGAGCTAATATTTATCATCTTCACCAATAGCACCATAGGAAGCAATAAGACATTCGCAAATGATTGGCATATTTCCTGCAATGCTTCAGTGCGATAAATCAGTAATCTAAAGTACTCTCCATTCAACCAATAACATAGATGAAAAATACTCCAAACCTTCAGTTAGTTGCGAAGCTCGCTCATGGGATTACCAGCTATCTGGTGGTGGCCAGCGCGCTGCTTTTAGTTTCACCCCTCATTTCAAACGCTTCAACCGTTACCATTAACTTTGACGACGTAAGTGCTGGCCCTTCCGGGGTTGATCCGACCGCGTATCTTGCCACGTATGGAGTTACCCTTTCTGGGGTGGCTCCGTCGGTTCCGATCATCTATAGTGACTTGGCCTTTTATGGCGTCGGTGTTGTGGCGGCCTCATCCGGACATAATTTCCTCCTCCAGCAATCGGCCGTAAATGGCGGGAATTTCACGCTCAACTTCGGGACTGCACTGACTGATGTCCAGTTCACCCGAATTAGGAATATCACCTCTAATCTGGTAGGCGAATGGTCCGCGACCGCTTATTCAGGAGCGACTGCCGTGGGATCGGTGGGGGAATCCTACGGACCCGGCGGATTTTCGCCCATCACCTATAATCTATCGGGGGCCAATATCACATCACTGACATTTTGGGGAAATGGGCATGGTCGTGCGGGCATGTCCTCGGCGATGATTGACGATCTGAAACTCACATCTGTCCCGGACACATTCAGCACGCTTGCTCTGATGGGATTTTCGCTCGCCAGTCTCGTTGCCCTTCGCCGTCGGTTCGGAGCGTAAGCAGATCGTCAGTCCTTCAATTCAAGCCTCGCCCTATAAGGCGGGGCTTTTTGTTTCCCCACTCCAATGAACGCGATTCTCCCTCTGGGCGCCCACCGGGCGGTTTGGTGTGCTCCTCGTGTGATACTTTCTCATTCATAGGAGAAGTGGTGCTCGGGACAGGACTCGAACCTGCACGCCTTACGGCACACGCACCTCAAACGTGTGTGTCTACCAATTCCACCACCCGAGCGTTCCAACTTTGGAAGGGTGAGATAGGTAAATCCGTTCCGGCTTGTAAAGCCCCGAAATGCGCTTGCTTCGAGGTTTCTTCTCTGGGCACAATGCTCTTTTACCGCTCATCCGACCTGATGCTGCGGAACACCAAGCCATCCTCCGTATTCACACCGGGTAACCACGCCCGTTTTACGCCCTTCATGGACGACACCAAGCCCGCCAACGAAACCAACGACTCAGGTTTGAATAAAATCGACCTCAGCCCGTTGCAGACTTTCAGCTTCGGCACCCAGTGGACCGAGGTTAAACCCGTGTCCCCCGCTGGGCGCCGTGAACGCGATTTCGACCGCGGCGACCGGCGCGACCGGCGCGACGATGGGGGCGGCCATGGGGCACCGCCGCGCGACCGCCGCACCTTTCACAAGCCGGCCGGACCAGCCGCCGGTGGCGCCGGTCCTGCCCCGGGGGCACCCGCCGGTGAAGGCATGCCCCCCGGCGGCGACCGCCGTCGCTTTGACCGCGGGGCACCTCCGGGTGGCGAACGCCGGCGTGATTTCCGCGGCGAGGACCGCCGCGAGGGTGGCAACCAGCCGTTTGACCGCGCGCCCTACCTCAGCCCGTATTTTGTCGCGACCTGCTATCCCGAGGACATCGGCTTCGCCGCCATGGTGAAGGCGGTGCGCGCCTCCTGCCGCACCTACCAGCTTTTCGAAATCACCAAGGCCGTCTTGGAGAAGAACGACCGCTTCGTCGTGGTGCTCCAGCGCGCCCGACCGGAGCGGCCCAGTCGCCCCGAGCGCGCGTCCGAGAGTGATCTGCCCGCCGAGGCCTCCGCCCAAACGGCAGCGGCGCCCAAGCCGGCCGCGGAAAAGCCCAACCCGCTCTACATGTCGATGCCCGACTACCTGCCGTTCGACACGGAGGATGCCGCCATCCAGCATGTGCTCACCAATAATCTGGGTGCGTTTTTCGACATGCAGGAAGTCGAGATCGAGGCTCCGAAGGGTAATTATCCGATCATCAACAAGTGTGGCATCACCGGTGAATTGCTCGGGCCGCCGAATCATCACCGCTACCAGCAAATTTTACAGCAGCACCACGCGGCCAAGCTCAGCCGCATGCCGTTCGAACGGTTTCGCGAGAGCATCATCTCCGCTCGCGAGCCCGAGGTCATCGCCGCTTGGATGGAAAAGATGAAGAAGGCCACGCGCTACACCTGGAAGCCCCCCGTCGCCAAAACGGCCAGTACGCCACCGATGGAGGCCGGCACCCCGGCCGTTGCCCCGGCGGAAAGCGCTTCCGCGCCGACCGCAGAAGCTCCCAGCGCGGAGGCTCCCGCCGCGGCCACCCCGGGCCCTGACGCCCCGCCCCCCATCACCTTCGATAACATTGAGGACGCCCGTCTGCACCTGCTCGCCAACGGCCGGGACAAGGTTGTGCGCGCGGTCGAGAGTGTGCGTTTTCAGGGCAAAATGATCGAGAAACTTGCGCCCGGTGAAATTCGCCGCGCGCTTGAAGGCCACGTCGAGCGCCAGCGCCGCTTCCCGCTCGACACCGCCAACGCGCTCCGCGGCCGCCTGCGCCGCGAGGGCTTCACCATCTTCAAGAAGGGTTCGCGCGGCGTCTCCTACGTCTGCGCCGTCAAGCGCCGCTTCCGCGTCCCGGGACAGGTCTTCTCCGAGACCATCACCAAAGTCATCGAGTTCATCGAGAAGAACCCGATGGTGCACATGAAGGATCTGCCGAAGAACTTCCTGGCGATCGAGGTGCCGGCCGCCGCGCCCGTGACGCCGTTGCCCGAAGGCACGCCGCCCTCGCAGGCCCCGTTTGCCGCTCTGACTCCGGAGCAGTCCGATAAACTGCGCAAGATGAGCAACGATCTCCGCTGGCTCGTCATGGAGGGTTATGTGACCGAGTTCTCCGACGGCAAGCTCTTCGCCCCGCCGCCGATGGCTCCCCAGGCGGCGAAACGCGCCGAATCCGGAGAGGAAGAACACGATCCGGTCGACTTTCCAGAGGCGCCGGCGGTCCCCGCCGCTGATCACGCGACTCCGGCTGCTCCGGCGGCATCGCCCGAGGCCGCGGCAACTCCGGCTCCGGTGGTGGAAGAAATTCCAGTCAGCGCCGAACTCGCGGCGACGACTCCGGCCGAACCGGCGTCCGCTCCGGCCGAGGAGCCCAAGCCTGCCGCCCAAGCCTGAAGTTAGCTTTCAAAAGCCCGCTCCACCGAGCGGGTTTTTTTATACCTGCAATGGGATTCGTGGGTAGGGCGAGTCGTCCCCGCCGAGCCGCGATTGGTAGGGGCGGACTTAGGCGTGCCTTCAAACTCGCGGCAGTGTGAAATTTTTGGAGGGGCGGTCTCCGGACCGTCCGGGCTG
>JANMVS010000443.1:0-4485 GCA_031392885.1 Verrucomicrobiota bacterium | reverse complement strand
ACTGCCGGAGACATTGACGACGGGCACGGCCAGCGCGCCCAGCACCCGCTCGTCTTCCCGGCTGCCGACCTGCGCGATGATGCCGTCGGGCGCCAGCCGCAGGATCGCGTCGCGCCGGTAGGCCGGCGGCCGCATGAATTTCAGGACCGTGATTTCCGGATGTTGCTGAAAATGCCGGGCGATGCCCTGCAGGATGCCCCGCCCGTACTCGATATCGAGCTGGAGAAAGGCGACAATGCGGGGGGGAATCAAGCGGCTCATTGGCGGGATCAGTTGATCTTTCGCCGGGATTTTGCGCAATATGCAAATTCAAATGCGGATTATCGCATATACAGCGCAATCCGGAGGGGCTAGGGTACACGCGGTTACTGCCGTGCTCCGCAGTATGGTTTTGGTTGATTATCCTACCCTCTCCTTAGGCCGAACATTTCACTCTCAGAATGATAGCTGACGAAAATATTTTTACTGGAGCCGCAGCGACCTCGCTGCGGTTTGCGCTCACTCCACGGCGAGGTCGCCGTGGCTCCATGAAATTTCCGGCCTGGCCATCCACCCCTCTTCTTTCCGCTCCGTCTCAGCCCGCTCAGCGGCGGTCAGGCGGAGACTCGTCCAATAACAATTAAAAAAACTTTGAGCTGATCGGTCTGCCGCGTCATTTATTTCCACCGCTTTACTCCCTGACCCTCACCCTGACCCCAAACCCGCTACCATGAAAAACACCTCAATCCTCTACGGTCTATTTTCGGGCCGTATGCTCGGCGCGCTCGCTGCGCTCTGCCTGCTCGGTCTGACGAATCTGCCGGCCCAGACCGGCACCGGCGGCATCACCGGCCGCGTGTCCAATGTCGGCAACAGCAAATACGTGGCCAATGCCGTCGTCACCATCGAAGGCACCAGCCACCAAGCCGTCACCAATAGCTATGGCGAATATCGCCTCACCGATTTGCCGGCCGGCGAAGTCAAGGTGCACGTGGTGTCCAGCGGTTTGGATGCCGAATCGGCCACCGTTACCGTGGTGACCGGCCAGACCGCCACCCGCGATTTCGACCTGACGAGCGCCGACCGCTATGGCGATGACAAGACGGTCAAACTCGACACCTTTGTCGTCGCGGCCAACCGCGAGTTCGAGGGCAATGCGATCGCGACCAACGAGCAGCGCTACGCCAAAGGCCTGAAGGTGGTCATGGCGGCCGATGCGTTCGGCGATGTCACGGAAGGCAACGCCGGCGAGTTCCTGAAGTTCCTGCCCGGCGTTACCGTCGATTACGTCGCGGCCGACGTCCGCACGGTATCGGTGCGCGGTTTCGCAGCCAGCTTCACCAACGTTTACCTCGACGGCATGCCCATCACGAGTTCGAACTCGGGCGCGGCGGGCCGGCAGTTTGAATTTGAACAACTTTCCATCAACAACGTCGCCCGCGTGGAAGTGCTGAAGGTGCCGACACCCGACACTTCGGCCAACGGCATCGGGGGCAACGTGAATCTTATCAGCAAGAGCTCGTTGGAGCGCAAGGGGGCGCAGCTCAACTACCGGGTCTACCTGAGCCTGAACAATGAGGACCTGAAACTTGGCCAGACCATCGGTCCGCGGTCCGAGTCGTCCTACAAGGTTCTGCCGGGTTTCGACTTCGATTACACCCTGCCGGTCAGCTCGACCTTTGGTTTGGTGATCACCGGCCTCAGTTCGAGTCAGTTCAACGAGCAACACCGCTGGCAGACCACCCAGAATTTCCAGCAGGGCGGGGCGACCCTCACCAACCCCTTGCTGCAGGCGGCCCAGTTGCAGGATGGCCCGAAGTTCACGGATCGCCGGTCCGTCAGCGTCAAGGCGGACTGGAAGATTTCCGACAACCAGCGGCTTTCCGTGATGGTGCAGGACAGCTATTACCACTCCTTTTTCGGCAATCGTAATCTCAACTTCGATGTCGGCACCACCGCGACAACCGCCGCGGTCGGCGGCACCGTGCTGCAGTTTGGCCAGGCTTTCTCCCAGGCCGCCACCGGCACTTTCAGCGCCACGGATCCCTATGGCAACCGCGGCCGCATTACGCAGGGCAGCTCCTTCCGTGACAAATACGGCAACACCGCCGCCGGCAATCTCCGCTATACTTATCAGGGTTCGGCCTGGAGCCTGGAGGGCGGTCTCCACGCCGCTGAATCGCGCACGTGGTATCGCGTCCTCGGCCGCGGCCATTTTGCCAACGTCGGCACCCGCATGGTTGGCGTGGCCAACCTGCGCGTCGACGGGATCGATTTTCCTTATCACACGTATGTGGCGCGGGATGCCGCCGGCAATGTCATCGATCCCAATAATCTGAGCAATTTCCGCCTGACTACCCTCACCGACGACCCGATCGATGGTCTGGCCAAGATGAGCGGTGGTTATGTGGATATGAAACGGGACTTCAATGTCGGCGTGGTGCCGATGAGCCTCAAGGTCGGCACCCGGATTTATGAGGAATCCAAGGACAATCGCCGGGTTACCCGCAGCTTTGCTTTTGTCGGGGCGGACGGCGTGGCCAACACGGCGGATGATGCCGCGGCCCCGTACCTGGATACGAATTATCTCGGGGCGGATCCTTACTTCGGCGCGAAACCCATCCAGTGGATCAACGCCTACCGTCTGGCCGACACCTTCAAGGTCAACCCGAACTACTTCACCGAGAACGCGGTCACCAGCGCGACCTTCCGGATCAACAACTCGGAGAAGACGACCGAGAAGATCACGGCCGGTTACGTCCAGTTCGAGGGCAAGCTCCTCAACAACCGCCTGCAATTCATCGCGGGGGTCCGTTATGAGAAGACCGCCGATCGCGGCGAGGGTGTGCTCGCCAATCCGGATGCCGTCTGGCAGCGCAACATCAACGGCACCTACGTGGACGGCGATTTGGTGACCGCCGGCATCCAACGGGTGCGTCGCACCGACGCTGGGGCGGTCGGCTCGCTCCAGGAACTGGGGCTGATCCGCATCGAGCGCGGCTCCCGGCCCAGCAAGAGTTACGACGGCTATTATCCCAGTCTGAATTTCACCTACAATGTCACCGAAAACCTGCTGGTGCGGCTCGGTTATGCCAAGACGATGGGTCGCCCCGACTACAGCAACATCATTCCGCTCACGACCATCGATGAGAACGACCTCGACAGCACGCTCCCCGGCACGTTGACCTCGCGCAATCCAAGCCTGACGCCCTGGTCGGCCAACAACTACGATCTCTCGCTCGAATATTACTTCGACAAGGGCGGTTATCTCTCCGCCGGGGTGTTCGAGAAGGACCTCAAGGGCTTCTTCGTGGCTCGCGGCGGCACGGTGGATGCGGCCTTGGCCGAACAGCTTGGTTTCGACAGCCGGTTCATCGGCTGGGCGGTCACCACCATGGAAAACGGCACCGGCACCGCCAAGATCAAGGGCGTGGAGTTCAGCGTGAACCGCCAGCTCACGTTCCTCCCCAGCTGGGGCCGTTACTTCAGCGTCAATGCCAACGCCACCAAGCTGTGGCTGACGGAGACCGCGAGCACCACGGCCTTCCTCGGCTTTATCCCCGAGACCGGCAACCTGGCGATCAGCTGGAACAAAAAGCCGATCAGCGCGAAGCTCAATTTCAACTACCGCGGCCGCCAGTTGCGCTCGGCCCAGACCGGGGTCGCGTATGGCGCGCCCAACCTGTTCTTTGAATACTACAAGTCGCGCCTGAACCTGGATGTGAACTGCGAGTACACCTGGTCGAAGCGCCTGAAGGTCTTCGCCAATGCCCGCAATATCCTGAACGAACCCCAGATCCTCCAGCGTTATTCGGGCTCCAGTGCCGCGTATGCCAAAAACTTCCAGCAGGAGGAATTCGGCATCCAGATCGCCGTCGGCGTCAAGAGCTCGTTCTAATCCAGCATTATGCAGTTGCCTTGGGTGGAACGTGGCCGCCGGACACGTTTTTTTCTCTGCTCGTCAAGCCAACCCGGCCGGAGGTCGGGTTCCACCGTTTGGGGCGAACATTTTTTACGACATCATGATTGTTCAACTACATGAGTCCGGCGAACTCCTGCCGGTTAATCTGCTGTCCGGGGGACTTCTCACCCCGGACAGTGTTTAACTGGATAAGCCACGACTCCCTTCCCGGCTGTGGCGCCACGCCCCAAGCTATGGTACTACCGCTCATGCAGATTCACGAAACCAGTTCCCCCCGCACCGCCGCCGTCCTGCCCCCAGAGGAACTCCGGGCGGAATTTCTCGTCAGCGGCCTCTTCCAACTGGGCGCGGCCAACTTTCGCTACTGGGAGACGGACCGCACCATCGTCGGCGCCATCGTGCCCGGGACGTCGGCCCTCGACCTGCCCAATCCGCCGGAAGTGCGCAGTGCGTTTTTCCTGGAGCGCCGCGAAGCCGGGGTGATCAACCTCGGCGGCCCCGGGGTCGTCACCGTCGATGACGCGGTCCATCCGCTTGAGTCGCTCGACGGGCTTTACCTCGGTCGCGGGACCAAGGCGGTTTCG
>JANMVS010000427.1:0-2063 GCA_031392885.1 Verrucomicrobiota bacterium | reverse complement strand
GTCACCATGGGCAACTGGGGCCAGGGCGCCCGCAGCGCCCTGCCCATGGTGGGTGAGGTGTTCCAGCAGGCCTTTCGCAACCGCTGGATCGACCCCAGGGCGGAGTTCGACATACCGCGTTCGCGTCCGAAGCCGCCGCCGCTGCCACCGGAGCAGGCGCCGGGCCACGACCCGCTGGCGGATATCGTGAACAAGGTGCTCGAGGGAATCCTGCGCCAGATGCGGTGAAGGCGGGGCCGGCGCTGTGCGGGCGGTGTGGCATTTGGACCTGGGCACGTAGGACATCTACTACCCCGGTTGGCGGTGGTGTCCGCTGTCGCAGTGGTGGCCCGGCCCGGATACTGGCAGTTCCGGACACAAGCCGTGAACCGCCTGCGGTTCCAGCGTCCATCAGCCATGAAGGGGCGCCACCATGAAACCAGCTTTGAGAAACACTTTGGCCCTGACCGCCGTCGCGATAGCCACACAGGCCGCGGCGCAGGTCACGTTCTACGAACGCGAGGGCTTCCAGGGCGAATCGTTCACGACGCGCCGGCAGATCGCCAACTTCGAGCGCTTTGGTTTCAACGACCGCGCCTCGTCGGTCGTGGTCGCCGGAGAAAGCTGGGAACGCTGGCAAGTGTGCGAAGACGTGCGCTTCGGCGGCCCCTGCGCCGTGCTGCGGCCTGGGCAGTATCCCTCGCTGCGGGCAATGGGCTTGAACAACCGGATCTCGTCGGTACAGGCGCTCGCGCGCGAGGACGCGCCCGCCATTCCCGCCACGTCACCCGGCCGGGTGGTCTTTTACGAAAAAGAAGGTTTGCGCGGACGCTCGTTCACAACCCAGACCGAACTGGTCGACTTCAGCACTACCGGCTTCAATGACCGGATCTCCTCGGTCGAAGTCTTCGGCGCGCCGTGGGAGGTCTGCCGCGATGGCGGGTTCGCCGGCCCCTGTGCCACCTTGCGCCCGGGCCAGTACCCGTCGCTGACGTCGATCGGACTCAACAACAGCATCTCGTCGGCGCGCTCGGTCGGTCGCGACACCGCACCTGCGCAGGTGCCCGCAAAAGTCATCTTCTATGAACAGGAGAGTTTTGGCGGCCGCAGTTTCACCGCGGAAGGCGACGTGGCCGACTTCAGCCGCTACGGATTCAACGACCGTGCGTCCTCGGTGGAGGTGTTCGGCGCGTGGTTCGAAGTCTGCCAAGACGGCGGCTACAGCGGCCCCTGCGCCGTACTGCGCCCGGGCAAGTATCCGTCGCTGGTGTCGATGGGGCTCAACAACAGCATTTCCTCGACACGGGTCATGGGTCGCGACGGGCGCGCGCCGGACAACCGGGTGGTTCCCTACGCTCCTGCCGCGGCGCTGTACGACCCACGCCGGCGCGAAAACGAGCAGTTGTACGAGGCCAATGTGACCGCCGTGCGCGCGGTAGTGGGCACACCCGAGCAGCGCTGCTGGGTCGAGCGCGACCAGGTCGCGCTGGAACCCGGCCGCTCGACCACTGTGCCGGCTGCGATCGCGGGCGCGGTCATCGGCGGCATCCTCGGCCACCAGGTGGGCGACGGCCGGGGCCGGGACCTTGCCACAGTGGTCGGTGTGGTCGCAGGTGGCGCGTTGGGTGCCTCGGTCGGCCGCGACGGCCGCCCGCAAACGCAAGCGCAGGAAGTACAGCGCTGTACCAGCATGCCTAACCAGGCCCGCCCGGAAATGTGGGACGTGACCTACAACTTCCGCGGGCAGGAACACCGGGTGCAGATGACGTCCCCACCGGGCGCAACGATCATCGTCAATCGGGACGGTGAGCCGCGAGTCTGAATCCGGTTTACCCGCAGTCCGCCGGCGCGAGTACGCGCCGTCGCCCAGCGGCGTTGTTGTGGGCATGCGGCCACACCGGCGGGCCGCGCGCGGCGTAACCTGCCCCAACGCGGCCAGTTCGCTTCAGCAGCAGCGTTCGGCCATCGACGAACTCGGTCTGCGCCTGAGCCATGCCCATCTGCGGGAAATCTCGGAGCGCGCGCAGAACGAAGCACGCCTGTCCAGGATGGCGAACTTCGACAACCTCACCGGGCTGCCGAAC
>JANMVS010000374.1:0-1863 GCA_031392885.1 Verrucomicrobiota bacterium | reverse complement strand
TGCACATAGTTGGCGACCTTGAGCGACTGGGCTTCCGCGCGGTGGCTGCCATTGAGGATGAAAAACCCCATCCCCGCGAGCCCTGAGTGCTTCGCTGCTCTGTCCTCAATCCAGTTTCCTATCAGCCCCCGCCCCAAAATCAGATTTTGGCCGTGACAGAAAGAAACAGGGTCGCACCGGGGCGTAGATCATGCGTGGAAGCGTCCCGGTGACCGTTAAAAGATAGCTGGGTGGATGGTGGTTCTACTGCCAGTGAAGGCAGTGGGAAGTCGAAAACCCAAGAACCACCACCCGTGAAAAAATACAACAAGCCAGCCGCGTTGGCGCAAGCCCCGGCGGTAGCCAACCAAGAACTATTCATGACTCTGTTGCGCGATAGCCTGCGCACCGTCGCCGAGCAAATGCTGCTGGAGGAGGTCGCTGCGCTCTGCGGGCCGAGTCACTATCCGCTGTCGGGAGCGACCTATCGTCGGGCCGGCAGCGAAAGCGGCACCTGCCACGCCGGTGGCCGCCGCGAGGCGATCATCCGGCCGCGGGTGCGCAAGCTGGCCGGCGATGGCACGGAGGTGGAGCACGTGCTCGCGAGCTACGCGGCCATGCGTACGCCGGGCAACAACGCCGCCGCTGTCGTCACCGCGTTGCGGGCGGGCATGAGCACGCGCAGTCAGGAGTGGGCCAGCGAGGGTGTGATGAGCAAGTCGGCGGCCTCCCGCCACTGGATGGAAGCTACGGCGGCCAAGATCACCGAGCTGCGGGAGCGCGATCTCCGGAAAATGGTGTTTTTTGGGCTCATGCTCGATGGGGTGTCCCTGGGCGACGGTGCGGTGGTGGTGATCGCCTTGGGCCTGCGCGGCACCGGCGAAAAGGTCCTCTTGGACTTCGAGGTCGGCGCCAGCGAGAACACGGTCGTGAGCACCGCGTTGGTCGCCCGGTTGCAGCGCCGCGGGTTCGGTCCGCCGACCGGCAGCCGTTTGTTCGCGGTGCTCGACGGTGCGGCGGCCTTGCAGACGGCGGTGCTCACGCTTTGGCCCACGGCTCTCATCCAGCGCTGCGTCGTCCACAAAGAGCGCAATCTCTACGGCTACCTGCGCAAGGGCGACCACGCCGAGGCGGCGCGCTTGTGGCGCCGGTTGCGCCTGGCCCAGGGCGAAGCCGCGGGCCGCGAAGCGCTCACCGCTCTGCAGGCCTTCCTGCGCCCGCTCAATGCGGCGGCGGCCGCCAGTCTCGCCGAGGCCGGCGATCAATTGATCACCCTACACCGGCTCAACGTCCCGGCCACCCTGCACGTTTCGCTCCTGTCCACCAATGCGATCGAGAACGTCATGCGCAACTATCGCGCCCAGACCGCCAAGGTCTCCCGCTGGCGGCTCGAGACCAACCAGATCTCCCGTTGGACCGCCACAGCCCTCCTGCATGTCGAACGCGGCTTCCATCGCATCAAAGGCTACGCCGACCTGCCCCAACTCCTCACCGCCCTCATCATGCCCTCGATCAATTCCGGAGGTGGAGAGGCTCCGCCCCTCCACACCTCCCCGAGCTCTATTGCTCTTGTCCAATCCACCAATCCCTGAAACCAATCCCTATACCGCCATCCCTCCCACACTTTTAACGACGCCTGGGACACCCCCGTGGCGTGGCGAATCTCGGATACGCGATCACCCCCGTTAGCGCATGCAACTGCCCATACAAATAAAATGACCTGGTCGTAAATCCAAAAGGACATTGATAAAATCCAGCCGGCTTTTCTGAAAGCGATTTGTAGTGATCTACACAAAGAGTCTTCTCTCGGATTGCCTTTGTGCAAAATGTACATGCAGAAACTCGTCTCGCCGAGGTTCTGAAACGGTTTGTAGGTCAGCCAGC
>JANMVS010000418.1:0-7911 GCA_031392885.1 Verrucomicrobiota bacterium | reverse complement strand
TGCCGGTCTCGGCGGACTTCGACGCGGTCGTCGGAGTTCACTTGAAGGGTGGATTTCTCACCGCGTTCGCCGCGAAGGGCGAAACGCCCGCTGAAATCGCCGGGTTTGCCACCGCCTTTCGCTCGCTGGCCGTCAATCCGGGCGTCGAGGCCTGGGCGCCCCGGGCCCTCGACATTGTCGGCACCGGGGGTGACCATGCGGGCGGTTTCAACATTTCCAGTCTGGTTGTGCTGCTGCTCGCCAGCGCGGGGGTGCCCGTGATGAAGCATGGCAACCGCGGCATCACATCAAAGTGCGGCAGTGCCGACCTGCTGGCCGCCCTGGGCGTGGATCTGACGGCGCCGCCCGCGAAACTGCGCGCGGCGCTCGACCAGCTCGGCTACGTATTTTTCTTCGCGCCGAATTATCATCCCGCGTTTAAGCACATCGCGCCGGTCCGCCAGGCCCTCGCCGCCCAGGGGCAACGGACGATTTTCAATATTCTTGGCCCGCTCCTTAATCCCGGTCGCCCGGCCCATATATTGTTGGGCGTCTATTCGCTTCCCTTGGTGGCCACGCTCGCGGGCGCCTTGGAAGTACTCGGGCAGGAAGCCGGTTTGGTCGGCCACGGGGTCATCGCCGCCGACCGGGGCATCGACGAACTGACCACCGCCACCGTCAATCATGTGCGCGGGGTCGGCCGGATGCGCGGGCTCACGTCCACGTGGCGCGGCGAGGATTTTGGCTTGCCGCTGGCCCCTTTCCACGAACTGCAGGGCGGCGATGTCGCCACCAATCTGGCCATCGTTGACGCGATCCTCGCCGGTCGCGGTCCGGCCGGCTTGGTTGACACCATTGTGCTGAACGCCGCCGTCGGCCTGCATCTCGTCGGTCGCACTGCCACCATCCGCGAAGGCCTCGCGCCCGCCCGCGAACTCTTGCTCGGTGGCGCCGTGCGGTCCCGGATCGCCGCCACCAAGGAATTTTACCACCCATGAAACGCCAATTCTTCGGCACTGACGGGGTCCGCGGACCTTATGGCAGCCCGACCATGAACGAGGCCTTTGCCTGGCGGTTGGGCGCGGCGGCGGCGCGCTTCGCCCAAGCGCAAGCTGCCGGCCAATCGCCACAAGTTTTCCTCGGTCGCGACACCCGCGCTTCCGGTCCGGCCTTGGAACAGGCGCTGGCGGCCGGTCTGGAATCCGCGGGCCTGCACCCGGTCAGTCTCGGCGTCGTGCCGACTCCGGTCGTCAGCCTGTTGACGCGGAGCGAAGGTGCGGCGCTGGGCGTGGTCATCACCGCCTCCCACAATCCCGCCAGTGATAATGGCATCAAGTTTTTCGGCCCAGGCGGGTTCAAACTCACGGATGAAGCCGAATGTAGCATCGAGCAGCTGATGGCCACAGGCAGGGATGGACCGCTGGGCGGTCCGTGGCTGGCGGACGCGGCGCGCCCAGCGGTCACGCCCTACCTCGAGCCTCTCGCCAAATACCTTTCACTGACCACCGCTTTGCTCCCCGCGCACAGTCTCAATGGCTGGAAGATCGTCCTCGATACGGCGAACGGCGCCGCGTGTAGCAGCAGCCGCCTGGCGCTCGAACAGCTCGGCGCCTCACTCACCCTGATCGGCCATCGGCCCGACGGACAGAATATCAACGACGGCGTGGGCAGCCAGCATCCCGAAAAGATGTGTGCGTCGGTGCGCGCCACCGGTGCCCGGCTGGGTGTCGCCCATGACGGCGACGCCGACCGGTGCATCCTCTGCGATGAACAGGGTGAGGTGCTCGATGGGGACGAAGTCCTGACCATGCTCGCGCTCCACGCGCTCAAGCAGGGGCGGCTGACCGCCCAAACCCTGGTCATCACCGTGCAAAGCAACCTCGGCGTGGACGCGGCGGTGGCCGCCGCCGGCGGCCGCGTCAGCCGCACCCAAGTGGGCGACCGCTATGTCATCGAGCGGATGCGGGCGGAAGGCGCCACGCTCGGCGGCGAATCCTCCGGACATGTCATTTGCTCGGACATCTCCCCGACCGGCGATGGCCTCGTGGCTGCACTCAAGGTAATTGAGATCATGCTGGCAACGGGTGAGCCGTTATCCGTGCTGCGTCGGGCGCTGGTCAAGTTTCCGCAGCTTACCGCCGCGCTGACGGTGAAGGAAAAACGGCCGCTGGAGTCGCTGCTCCATTTGTTGGCGGCGATCAACTCGGTGGAGTCAGCGCTGGGCGTTGCCGGCCGCGTGCTGGTGCGCTACTCCGGCACCGAACCCAAACTTCGGCTGTTGGTCGAGGGTCCGACCGATGCGGTGGTGCAGGGCAGCCTGGACAAGTTGACCGCCGCGGCCCGCGTGGACCTTGAGGTGCTGGAGCGCGTTTAATTTAACGGCGGTAGCGCCGCTCGCGGCGAGGCACTAATTTCTGTTAGGTACCGGACTATTCGAGCATTGCGCGGCGGGTAGGGCGAGTCGTCCTCGCCGAGCCGCGGCTTATCCGGCCTGTCCGCCATAGTCCCGCAGGGGCGGGACGACGGCGGAAGGATGACGAACTGTCGCTTCGCTCGGTACGCCCGACCAAGGGTTCTAAAGCTAATCGAAACTGAGCTAAGCCGTATGCATGCAGTTGAACAAGTGTTCTGCTCATGAATGGCCTGTACTGAAAGGTGGAACCCGGCCTCCGGACGGGTTGGTGCGACGCGCACAGGGAAAACCTGTCCGGCGGCCAGGTTCCACCCAAAGCAACTGCATCGTTACGGCTAGGACCGCCTTTCCGCTCCATTATCGACGGATTTTGGTTGGGCCATCGGCGCTGCGAGGTATTCCCGGCTTGTCCGTCGCCCCGGCAATCCGCAGGGTGGTGGAACTGGTCCACTGCATGGTCACCCCTTCGTGGCATCATCCTCCCATGCGACTGCGCTACTATCCCTACACCCTCGAGCTGGCCCACGCCTTCACGCTGGCCACCAGCTCCCGCACGAGCACGCCGGCGATGCTGGTTGAGTTGGAGCACGAGGGCGTCACCGGCTACGGTGAGGCCGCCATGCCGCCCTACTTGGGCGAGTCCCAGGAGAGCGCGGCCAAATTTCTGGACCGGTTTGATGCCGGGGCGATCGCGAACCCTTTTCTCCTCGAGGAAATCCTGCCGCGGATCGATGCGCTGGCCCCGGGTAACACCGCGGCCAAGGCCGCACTCGACATCGCCCTGCACGATTGGATCGGCCGCAAACTCGGCGCGCCCTGGCACCGGCTGTGGGGACTCGACCCCGCCCGAGTTCCCGTGACCTCGTTTACCATTGGCATCGACACCCCGGAAATAGTGCGCCGCAAGACGGTCGAGGCGGAGCCGTACCACATTCTCAAGGTGAAGCTCGGCCGCGACCGCGCCACGGATCGGCAGCTCATTGCGACCATCCGCGAAGTCACGGACAAGCCGATCACCGTCGACGCCAACCAGGGCTGGCGCGACCGGGAGGAGGCGCTGCGCATGAGTGAGTGGCTGGCGGGGCAGGGGGTTCTGTTTATCGAACAGCCCATGCCGAAGGAGCAGGATGACGACACCGCTTGGTTGCGGGAACGCAGCCCCCTGCCGCTCATTGCGGACGAGAGTGTGCAGCGGCTGGCCGACGTCGCGCGGGCCCGGGGCGTGTTCGACGGCATCAACATCAAGCTGATGAAATGCACCGGTCTGCGCGAGGCACACCGGATGATCACCCTCGCCCGTGCCCTCGGCCTGAAGGTGATGCTTGGTTGCATGACCGAGACTTCGTGTGCCATCTCCGCGGCCGCACAACTCTCACCGCTGGTGGACTGGGCGGATCTGGATGGAGCACTCCTGATCAAGAACGATTGTTTCGACGGGGTGACGCTTGTGGCCGGCAAGGTGACGCTATCCGATCGGCCGGGCATCGGCGTCGTGAAGCGCTGAGCGGGATGCATCTGTTTAGTGGCAGGGCTTCCACTGGTAGGCGGGCCAGGCGGGGAGCGAAATGTGGCCCGGCGGCTAGCGACGGCCCTACACCTTATACCAATCGCCTCATGCTTCTGCCCTTTACACCAAGGCCGCCAAGATCACGAAGGTTCGCCTCGGCATGGGATTTCTCTGCGGCTTCGCGATCTTATGGAGGCTCGCACGTTAGCCGACGGGTAGGACGCACCGCCGAGCCTGCGCACTCGCCACCGGCCCGGTGCGCCGCGGCGGAGCGGGCCGCTCCGCCCTACCTCACGCATCGTGCTGTCCGCCTAATGTGCGAGGCTCAATAGTGCAAAAGCTTTGGGTATTAGTTAATCCTCAATCGTGCCAGATGCATATATTCGCCTGAGGGCGCGGCGATGCGGGAGCGTGGCAAGGAATTCATAGTTTGAAACTTTTGCGCTTTCCGCTGAGATGTGCCCATGCATCCGTTGCCTGTTTTCCGCTGTGATCTTCATCTCACGATGATCGCCGTCGGACTCGGCGTTGGAATCGGCGGCGGACTCGCGGCGCAGGGGACTCTCGAGGAGGCCCCGTACGAATTGCCCAAATACACGGTGACCGCCGAACGCGAATTGCCCCCGCCCGAGAGCTGGCACTACGCCCGCATCCCCGGCTTCGAGGTTCTCTCGAACACTTCCGAAGGCGGGACGAGGGATCTGCTGAATAATTTCCAGCGTTTCACCCACGCGGTGGATTTGGTGTGGCCGGGCCTGGTGCCGCCTGGCACCGCGCCCGCAGCACTCATCATTTGCGGCCGGGGCGACCAGTTCGGCGCGTTCGTCCCCGCGTCCGCGCGCAGCACGGAGCGAGCGATGACGAGCCTCATTCTGCGCACGCGCGAGCAGGCGGCCATCGTGCTCGATCGGCAGACCAAGGTGCTCAATCTCGCCACGGTCGAGGGAGTCGCCGATGCCGCCACCGCCATGGTCGTCGATGAGGAGGGCATCGCCGCCGGGACCGGCGCCGATCCGGGATTCGTGGTGGATGCCTACCGGCAACTTTATCGCGAGTATCTCCGCTTCCTGCTCACGAGCCGGGAAGTGCCACCACCGGCCTGGTTCGCCGAGGGGCTGGCCCAGCTCTTCATGGCGATGGAAGTGACCGACACCTCGATCACCCTGGGGAAGCTCGACGATCCGAACGCCCCCTCGCGGCAGCCGGAGGACCGCGATTTCAGCGCCACCCTGGCCAAGCGGGCACTGCTCCCGATGGCGGAGTTGTTCGCGGTCACCCTCGATTCGCCCACCGCCCTGAATCCGCTCGGCAGCACCTGGGCGAAACAGAGCTACGCTTTCGTGCATTGGGGTCTCTATGGCGACGCGGGCCGGCACCAGAAGGATTTCTTCACTTTTCTGGCCCGCCTCGGGCGCGAAACCCTGAGTGAGGCCCTCTTCAGGGAATGCTTCCAGCAAAGTTACGAAGAAATGCTTTTTACGCTGCGCCGTTACCTCGAATTCACCCGGCACAAGGTGGCCGGCATCCGGGCGGAGAAGGGTCAGAAAATATCCGAGCCGCCGCCGGTCGGGTTGCGCGAGGCCACGGAAGCGGAGGTCGGCCGACTCAAGGGTGAGACTCTCCGCCTGGCGGGAAAGCGAACGGCCGCCCACACGGCGTTGGTGACTCCTTACCGCCGTGGTCAGCGCGATCCCGCGTTGCTCGCCGCCCTCGGGATTGACGAGGCGAACGGCGGGGATCCGGTCAAGGCCCGCCAGCTGCTCGAAGCGGCGGCCGGCGCCAAAGTTGTCCGGCCGCGGGCCTACGTTGAACTGGCCCGGCTGCGTCTGCTCGAAGCGCACGCGCAGCCTGAGGGGACCGGCGGGAAAATGAGCGCCCGGCAAACGACTTTCATCCTTGAGCCGCTCTTTGTCGCGCATGGCCAATTGCCGGCGTTGCCCGAACTCTACGAACTGATCGGCGAGGCGTGGGGACAATCCGAGCTTGCGCCCAGTGCGGCGCAACTGGCGGTGCTGGACGAGGGCGTGCGACTTTTCCCGCGCAATGCGATCCTGGTCTACCGGGACGCGGCGTTGCAGGCGAAAATTGGCCGGGTGAGGGAAGCGGAGTCGCTGATTCGCCTCGGCCTGCGCGTGACAACCGATGAGGGGTTGCGCGCCAAGTTTGAGGCCCTCACGGTCGGACTGCCGGCGGCCCCGCTGAAAAAATAATTTATCCGCGGGACCAGCCGAAGCCCGGATATTTCACACTCTCCTCGCAACCGAAACCACCCCCTGTGCCAAATCTTTTTCCTCATTCATGGCTGTTCGGGATATCCGGACTGAAACAACCCCGCCAAGTCGGGGTTGTTTCAGTCCGCATGACCGGCCAAGCACCGGACGCACGCAGGCTGAGAATCAGCGAGCACCGCCAAAATATCGTGCGAGTGTGAAAAATGCGGGCTAGCATTTATCGCCATGTCCATCTCCCCAGCCACCCTGCGCGAGAAAATCGGCCAGATGCTGCTCGTCGGTTTCCGCGGCTGCACCCCGGCGGAGTGCGGCCCCGTGGAGCGGGCAATTCGCGAACACCACCTCGGCAGCGTCATCCTGTTCGACCAGGAAATGGCGGGCGGAACGATCGAGGCGGGCCCGCGGCGCCGCAACATCGAGTCGCCCACCCAGGTCCGGGCGCTCATCGCTCATCTTCAGTCGCAGGCCGCGACTCCGCTGCTGGTTTCCATCGATCAGGAGGGCGGTCGCGTCAACCGCCTTAAAGCTGAGTACGGCTTTCCGACCAGTGTCTCCCACGAGGAACTGGGCCGGCTCAACCAACCGACCGAGACCTGCCGCCACGCCGCGCTGCTGGCGCAGAATCTCGCGGGGCTGGGGTTCAACCTGAATCTGGCCCCGGTGGTCGATTTGGATGCCAATCCCGACAACCCGATCATCAAGGGCAAGGGCCGCAGCTTTTCCGCCGATCCGGAAGCGGTTGCCCGCCACGCGGCGGAATTCGTCAAGGCCCACCGGGCGCATGGCGTCCTGACGTGCGCAAAACATTTTCCTGGGCATGGCAGCGCCGCCGGCGACACCCATCTCGGCCTCGTCGATGTCACCGCCACCTGGCACGAGCGGGAACTGATCCCCTTTCAACGGCTGATCGAGGCCAACCTGTGCGATGTGATCATGAGCGCGCACGTCATCCATCGGCGACTCGACCCCCATCTTCCCGCCACCTTGTCACCTGCGATCCAGACGGGCTTGTTGCGGGAGCGACTGGGCTTCCAGGGTGTCCTCACCAGCGATGATTTGGAGATGCGCGCGATCTCCAGCCACTTTGGTCTGGAGCAGTCGATCCCCCTCGCGATCGAGGCGGGTGTGGATCTGCTCTGCTTCGGCAACAATCTGAGTTACGACGCCGAGATTGCCGGGAAGGCGGCCGGGATTCTGGCGCACGCGGTCGAGTCCGGCCGGATCGCGGCGGCGCGCATCGACGTCTCGTACCAACGGGTGCTCGCGCTCAAACGGAAGGCCGGTCTCGCGGTTTGACCCAGGGGTATTCTTTTGTGCGGGCGTGGCGGGCGCTCCCGTGTAGCCCCAGGCCTCCGCGCATGTGGGATCGGGAGTATGAGTGCCCACGGAATGCACGGATAAGCACGATCAGGATCCAAGGCATTTTACAGAAGGCCGCAGAGAGCGCAGAGCAAGGCCGGATGGGCCTCTGCTGCTCTCTGCTTCCTCCGCGACCTCCTGTAAAAAATCCGATGATTGGGCTTGGGCCGATGGTTTGCCCACGGAACAAGAACAAGGGACAGGTCAATTTTGTTCCCCCGCGGTTACATCGGAGCCGAACCCGGCAGGCGGGACGCCCGCCGCTACGCCCGGATCGGTCCGTGTAGCCACAGGCCGCCGGGCACGGTGACATAGGATCGCTGACACAATCGGACATAGGATCGCTGACAGATCGGCCGTAGGCTGACGGGGCTATGCCATGGAAAGACTCGTCGGGGCGGGAACAAGGGACAGGTCAATTA
>JANMVS010000360.1:0-4265 GCA_031392885.1 Verrucomicrobiota bacterium | reverse complement strand
GGAGGATTCGCCTTACCGGAGTTAGTCTTCCCGCAACTGACCCTCCTGACGCCGCGCGAACTGAAAGGCGAATCGGTCAATGCCCTGGCGCAGCAGCTCGCGGATTATTTCTTTGAGAGCCTGCGCGGCGAACGCATCGAGGCCCCGTGGCCGTGCGTTTCCCAGATGGTGCCCGAGGTGGTCGGGCTCGGCCGGCGGGCCAGTGCGGTGGAGAAGGCCTTCGATGAACTTTTAAAGAAGAAACTCTCCCGCGTCGCGAAACTCGCGGTGCCGGAACTGCCGCGCGGCGGGGGCCAGGCGCGCGGCCTGTTTGTGTTCTTCGCCGACTTCGGCCGGATGTTTGTCGCCCGGGAGGCCTGGCTCGGCGGGCAGCGCCGCATGGCGGACGACGACGCGGCGCCCTCGCGCTCCTACCTGAAGGTCGAGGAGGCCTACATCGTGCTGGGGCGCGAGCCGCAGCCGGGCGAGACCGTGGTCGACCTGGGCGCGGCGCCCGGCGGCTGGAGTTATAGTGCGGCCAAACGCGGCGCGAGGGTGGTGGCGATCGACAACGGTCCGCTCAAGGGCGGGGCACTCGATCATCCACTCATCGAGCACCGACTGGAGGATGCGTTTAAATTCTCGCCCGCGGCCGGCGTGGTTTGCGACTGGCTGTTCTGCGATCTTGTCGAGGAGCCGCACCACGTGATGCAGAATATCGTCACCCCGTGGCTGGCGCACGGCTGGTGCCGGCACTTTGTCATCAACCTGAAATTCGGCCACGTGGACTCGCTGGGCCTGTTGGGCGAGGTGCGCGCGCCAGACTCGCCCTTCGTCACCCACGCCACGAATCTCCGCATCCGCCACCTCTACCACGACCGCGAGGAATTCACGCTGGTCGGCGACACCCGACAATGAAACCCCCGTTTTCCACCCAACCATGCGAGCTCAACATCTGCGGCTGGCAGGCTGTCACCACGCTGTTCGCCCGGCATCCGGCCGAGGTGCGGCGGCTGTTCTTTGACGCGCCGACCGGCCAGCGGGCGGGCGAGCTCTGCTCGCAGCTGGCGGCGCAGAAAAAAGTTTATCGTCAGGTCGAAGCCGCCGAGCTGGAAAAAGTGGCCGGCACCAAGCTGCACGGCGGCATCGTGGCCGTCATTGCCGAGCGGCCGCTCAACAAGGTGACGCGCGAGGTGCTCGCGGCCTGGGGCCAGGCGAAAGCGCCACTCCTGCTGCTCGACCGCGTGAGCAACGCCAACAACGTCGGGGCCATCGTCCGCACCGCAGCCTTTTTCGGGGTGCCGGCCATTATCGTGCCTGATCATCCGGCGCAGGCGCTGCCGGGCGAAGCGGCCTACCGCGTGGCGGAGGGCGGCATGGAGTTTGTCCGTTTCTACCGCGTGCCGTCGCTGCCGGGTTTTTGCACGGAACTGAAACGATCCCACTATCTCATCGGCACCAGCCTGCGCGGCAACCAGCTTTCGCCGTCCGCCGTCCGCGAGCGCGGCCTGCCGCGCCCGCCGGCCGTCATCTTGGGCAACGAGGAAAAGGGCATCGCGCCCGAGGTGGCGGCCCAGTGCGACCGTCTGGTCAAGATTCCCGGCACCGAGTCGGTCGAATCACTCAACGTGTCCGCCGCAGCCGCCGTGCTCTGCTGGGAGTTTTTCGGGAAAAGGTAGGGACCGTTGCCCTCAACGGTCCAGGGCGCTTGGGGGCAAACGCCCCTGCCAGCCGATTATTTTTTACCGCCCGAGCAGCCAGTCGATGAAACCATAGCGGGTCGCCGGTGCCGCTGGCGGCGCGATCCGGTTCATCTCCGGCACCCCCAGCACCGGCTCGTAATGACCGGCCTTCTTGTAGAGAATGACCACGTCCTGCATGCCCCACGCTTCCTCAAGGTAAGCGCGCATGATGATGTCGGGGTAGCGTTGCAGCGTGCGCTGCAGCCACTCGGGCGAGGTGACCGCCACGCCGTAGTCGCCGTGCTCCTCCTCGAAGTATTTCTGGTAGGCGAACCCGGTGCGGGCGAACTCCTCGAGCAGCGCCGCCTTGTCGATGTTCTCGGTGACGTTTCGCTGGCCGCGGGCCAGCAGGCTCGTGTAGCAGCGGCCTTGGGTGGAAAAGATGACAACGCCGCATTCCCGGGTCCACTTCACCAGACAATCAAGCGTGGTCAGCCAACGGTCGTGGTTGAGGTGGGTGACAAGCGAGCCGACCCAAATAAGGTCGAATTGATTCGGGAAATTGAGCTGGCGCAGGTCGGGCTCGGAGTAAACGGGAAGTGCGCCGAATTGCTTTGTGCAGAAATCCACCCCATCCTGATCGAGATCGCAGGCGGTGATCTGGGCATAGCCGTAGTGGGCGCGCAGCCACCGGAGCACCCGGCCGTGACCGCAGGGCAGGTCGAGGATTTCGGGGTAGTGGGGCTTGTCGCAGAGCACGGAGGAGAACTGGATCAGCTCCAGCGCCCGGCGGCCCAGGTCGAAATATTGCTCCGGCAGGTCTGCCGCCACCATGCCGTCGCGTGGGGCCACGGTGCGGTCGACCGGCAGAGAACTGAAATCGTAGAGAGGCTTCATCGGGCTTTGGACAGGATAGACTGGATTATCCGGATTGAGGCTTGGCCAGGCGGCGCTTGCGCTTGAATTGCAGGCTGGAAGCACCGAAGTTGAGGAGCAAGGCATCATCAATGCCTGTGGCGGCAAGGTAATTTACGGTTTGCACCTCATGGGCCACGGTCAGTGCCTGCACCGCCTTGAGCTCAACGATCAGTCGGTCATCCACCATCAGGTCGGCGGCAAAGTCTCCGACTACGGTTCCTTCGTAGACTACTTTCAGCGGTTTCTCGCTTACCACGGAACAGCCGGCACGAGCTAACTCCAGGGTCAGGGCTTTCTGGTAGACCGATTCAAGGAATCCGGGGCCAAGTGTTCGATGCACTTTCATGGCCAACCCAATCACCTCCTCAGTCAGTTGTTCGATTGGTTTCATATCATCCCGTCAATCCGGTTAATCCTGTCCATTATGTACGGAGCGCAGCACCGCCCTAACCGGCGAGCCGTCACCGCCCCGGATTTTCAGGGGCAGGGCGATGAGTTCGTAGCGGCCGGGCGTCACGGCTCTCAGATCAAGATTTTCGAGGATGACGATGCCGGCGGCATCGAGCGCGTGGTGGATCGGCAGGTCCTTGCTGGTGCGATGGTCGACGGAGGGAACATCGAGACCGACGAGTTTCACGCCCCGCGCCGCCAGCCAAGCGGGGACTTCGACGGTCATCAGGGGCCAGTCGGGCGGGAAGCGGGTCGGGTCGGTCCAGGAATCGCTTTTGAACAACACCCGGGGCGTCGCGGAAAAATCATGCGCCGCGAGCAGGGCCGGCGTGATGGTGGTCTGGCCGCGGATGTCGACGACCAGGGCCGGGCCGATATAAGTGTCGACCGGCACCTCGTCGATCTTCGCCCCGGCGTCATTGTAGTGAAACGGCGCGTCGCCATGCGTGCCGGTATGCACACTGACGTGGAGCCGGCCGATATTACATGCCGAGCCCTGCGGGATGGTGGCGACGAGCTGGAAGTCGGCGGCGGTGTCGCCGGGCCAGACGGGCATGCCGGTGTGAATGGGGCGGCTGATGTCGTGGAATTTCATGTGACGAGTGGGCGCTGGGTGGGGAATTTTTCGTAGGTTTTGGTGTCCATGATGGATTTCAGTCGCGCGACGGCCTCGGCGCAATCGGCATAGCGGGTATAGAGTGGGACCGGGGCCAGGCGGATAATGTCGGGCGGGCGAAAATCGGGGATGACGCCGGTCGCCTTAAGGGCGCAGCAGATCCGCCACGCCTCGGGATGAACGAGTGAAACATGTCCGCCGCGTTCGGACTCGGGTCGCGGGTTGGCGATGCTGAACCCCTGACCCGGCAATTCGGATTCCACTAATTCCAGCAAGTAGGCGGTCAGCGCGAGCGACTTGGTGCGCAGCGCCGCGATCCCACCGGCCTCCGCGAAAAGTTCCAGCGAGCCGAGCAGTGGCGCGAGGCTCAGCAGGTGCGGGGTGCCGATGTGCAGCGCGGTGGCATCGGCCGCGGGTTCGTGTTGTGGAGACATCGCAAAGCGGCGGTCGGGCCGCACCCCCCACCAGCCGGCGAGCCCGGTGGCGCGGCCCAAGTGCCGGCGGTTGAGGTAGAGCCCGCCGACGGCACCGGGACCGGCGTTGAGGTACTTGTAGCTGCACCAAAAAGCGAAATCCACCCCGTCGCGGTCGAGGTGGTGCGGCACCGCCCCGATGGAATG
>JANMVS010000353.1:0-5385 GCA_031392885.1 Verrucomicrobiota bacterium | reverse complement strand
GAGCAATGTGGCAATCTCCGCTTCGTTGTGCGGCCACCAAAACTTCATCTCCGCCCAATACTCCTGCACCGGCTTGCCGTGGACATCGGCGAAATACAGCAGGCCGCCGAACTCCGGGTCCCATCCGCGCCGCCACATGTGGTCGAGGATGGCAAGGCCAAGGCGCTGCAGGTGGGTGTCGCCACGGTGCTTCGCCTCATGGAGGATAAACCAGGCACACTCGAGCGCGTGGCCCGGATTGAGCGTCCGTCCGTCGTAGTGATCGAGCACTTCGCCATGTGGCCCGACGACCTCCATCAGGGCCCCAAGGTCGGGCTTGAAGAAGTCCCGCTCGATTTCCGCAACCGCTCGATCAATCCATTGCGTGCAGGTCGCGCCGCGGACGACTGCGTCGCCTAGCAGCCGGCGAATCTCCTGGGCTGTGACGATGGCGATCATCAGGGGCGCAAGGCCTTTCATCGGCCGGGTGACGGGATCTGTTTTCGCCGGCATCACCCCGGGAGTGAAACTGTGATGGAGATAGGTTGAAAAGTATTCCAGCGCCTCGCTGCGGGTTTGGTCGTCACCGGTCGCGACCGCATAGGCCGCGCTGCCGACTGCCGCGAAACACTCGCTGTAGACATAGCGTCGCATGCGGAGTGGCCGGCCATCACTTGTTACCGTGAAATAGAGTTTGCCCCCCGGGCCCCGGCCATGCCGGCGGATAAAATCCAGACAGCTGCGCGCCAATTCCAACCACCCCTCCTTCGCGCCCATCGTGTGGCTGACCGTGGCGAAGGTCCACGCCGCGCGGCCTTGCAGCCAGATGGCCTTGTCGGTGTCGATCAGGGCGCCGTCCTCGGCCAGTCCGGTCAGCAGCCCGCCGTGCTCGCGATCCACTCCGTGCCGGATCCAAAACGGCAGGACGTCCTCGCGCAGGTCGTGCTCGTAGCCACGGCGGAGATGGGAAAGCTGCGCAAGGGTCAGGCTCATGCCGGCGGTAATCCTCAGCGGGCGACTGTCCAGTCGAAAAAGCCGATCGCCTGCAATTGCGCGCGCATGCGTTCGCGTTGCTCAGCCGTGCAGGTGCGGGTGGGCAGGCGGCTGTAACCGCAATCGGCGCCGACGAGCGCCATTGCCGCCTTGAGCCCGCCGCGCCCGCCATTGCCGAGGATGATCCGGATCATCTCCCCGGCGCGCGATTGCAACTGGCGCGCCTCAGCCAGGTCGCCGCGGTCAAAGGCCGCGATGATTTTGCGGTAAAGCGGGGCCGCAAAATTGTAGGTGGAGCCCACTGCGCCCCGCGCCCCGAACGCCAGCCCCCCGAGCAACATCTCGTCCACGCCGAAGAGGATCTCATAGCGCCCGCCGCCGTATTCAATGCCGGCCAGCATTTCATGAAGGTTCGGGTCGGAAAACTTCACCCCGCGCAAGCTCGGCAGCCGTTTGTCCGCCGCACTCAGGAATTCGAGCAGGTCGAACCGCACGCCGGAGATCACCGGGATGTGGTAGAGGTAGAACGGCAGCTTCGGCGCACCCGCGGTGATATCCACCAGACAGTCGACGAAGTTGTCCACCGTGTCGGGTTTGAAGTAACCGGGTGGCGTCGCGGAAATCGCATCCGCTCCGATAGTTTGGGCATGGGCCGCCAGCTGGCGGGCGTCGGCGAGACTGTTGTGACCGACCTGGATGACGACCGGGACGCGACCCTTCGCCGCCTTCACCGTCGCGGCCGCAACGGCTTCGCGCTCGGCGGTGGTGAGCAGCGGACCCTCGCCGGTACTGCCGCACACATACAGGCCGGAAACCCCCGACGCGATCACATGATCAATGACCGGCGGGATGCGGTCGATAGCGAGGGAACCATCGGCTCGGAATGGGGTAAACGTGGCTGCAACCAGGCCACGCAAGCCAGGCGCGGAAAAAACCTGAGGGGGCATCGGCCAACACTTGGCCCATACGCACGGTTGCGCAAGACTGGTTGAATACACGGGAGGACTTTAACTTTGCGAGGCCGCTCTCCATATGATCTCTCCAGTTGTGCAAACCAAGCCCACCCCCGCGCCGGGGCCAACCACGGCCGGGATTGGTCTTGGCACCGCGACCTTTGGCCGCGAAAGCGACGCCGCGGCCTCCCATGGGATGCTCGACCACGCCTACCGCCGGGGCATCCGCCACATTGACACGGCCGCAGCCTACTCCGCCGGCACCGCCGAGCGGATCTTGGGCGAATGGCTTCGGGCCAACCCCGGCGTGCGCCGGGAGCTCACCATCGCCACGAAGGTCCTGCCTCCCTACTCCACCGCCACCATCGAGGCTTCAGTCACCGCGAGCCTCGCGCGCCTTGGCCTCGAGCGTTTGGACCTTCTCTACCTGCACCGCTGGGAACCGACTATGGAGAGTTCGGAAGTCCGCACCGCCCTCGACGGACTCGTGCGGCGAGGCCGCGTTGGGGCGCTCGGCGTCAGCAACATCACCGCCGACCAGTTCAAGTCTGCACTTGCCGCCCAGCAGAGGGAAGGCCTCGCTCGCTTCACTTGGGTGCAGAACAACCAGAATTTCGCCGTGCGCGAGGCACCATATGCTTTTCGCGCCTACTGCCGCGAACAGGGAATAAGCGTTGTCACCTTCAGCCCTCTGGGCGCCGGTTTTCTAACGGGCAAGCATACCCAAGGCGTCGTGCCCGGGTCACGCTTCGCCGTCGTGCCCGCCCATGGTGATATTTACTTCAATGCCACCTGCCAGCGCCGCCTCAGTGTCCTCACCACCACAGCCCGCGAACGGGGACTACCCCAGGCGACTCTCGCCTTGGCCTGGGCCCTGCACCGGCCACTCACCCGCTTCGTTCTGATCGGCGGCCGGGATGCCACGCAGATCGATCAAGCCTTTGCCGCGAGCGGCCCCACGTTTGCACCGGCACTGGCAATGCTGGACGCGCTCGAGCCCGACATGGCCTGATTCCACCCGATTCAAGCACGCCTCCGGCGCAAACTCGTTGGACCGTCCTGTTTGTCGGATCGGCGATCCGGGCCCGCCACCGGCTGCAATTTCGGCAATTTGTCGGCGCCACCAGTTTCGGGATCACGGCCAACAAAAAAAAGCCCAAAACCGTTTGGGCTGAGGATCTTAAAGCTGGAGGCGCGGGGCGGAATCGAACCGCCGATAGAGCTTTTGCAGAGCTCGGCCTTACCACTTGGCTACCGCGCCGAAAGACAAACGGGCCGCAACTTGGGTCAAGATCCGGCGGTGCGCAAGTACTGAAATGCAGCGCACTTTGCGCCGGCCCAGATGCCCCGGTTTGCCCAGAAACTACACGAATGACACGCAAATCGCTGACACCACCGACGGAAAAGTTAACCACTAATGAACACTGATGACTCACTAATCAGAAGGAAAACGGAGCCAGTCCGCAGAGATCGAATAAGTGCCTCGTTAGTGGAGATTAGTGGTTAAAGGGATGGGAAAGGCTTTTCGTGTATTTAGTGTGTTTCGTGGTGACTCTCTGGTCCCATGGCTCCGCTCAGCATTCAGGCTAGACTCCCGCGACTGCTTTACGGTTAATCCCGCATGGCCTGCACTGTTTTCACTATTGCCAACCAGAAGGGGGGCGTCGGCAAGACCACCACCGCGGTTAATCTCGCGGCCGCCCTCGCGGAGCAGAAAATCCACACCCTGGTCGTGGATCTCGACCCGCAGGCCAACGCCACCAGCGCACTGGGCATCGACAAGCAGGAGGGCAAAAGCCTTTACGGCCCGCTGCGGGGCGAAGGCCGCGCCTTCGAGATGCTCACCCCGACCGCCTGGCCGCACCTGGCGCTCATTCCATCCGAGGTCGATCTGGCGGCCATCGAGATCGAATTGGCGCAGCAGGAGAACTATCTCATGCGGTTGCGCTCGGTGCTTGAACCGCTCCGCAACTCCGGGGGCTACCGCGCCATCATCATCGATTGTCCGCCTGCGCTGGGCATGCTGTCGATGAACTCGCTCGCCGCCGCTGACCACCTGCTGATCGCCCTGCAGTGCGAATACATGGCGCTGGAGGGCCTCGGCCAGATTCTCAAGGTCGTGGAACGTCTCAAGAGCGCCGGCGTCAACCCCACCCTCGATATCGGGGGCATCGTCATGACGATGTACGACAGCCGCATCAACCTCGCCAAGCAGGTCGTGAACGAAGTGCGGCAACACCTGCCCGACAAGATTTTCTCGACCCTCATCCCGCGCACGGTACGCCTGAGCGAGGCCCCCAGCTTCGGCCAGCCGATCTTTGCCTATGATCCGTCCGGCGTCGGCGCCACCGCCTACCGCAGTCTGGCCCAGGAAGTCGCCGAACGTTTCGGGCTGAAGGAAAACGGGGCGGCGTAAATGGAGGACCCGTCTCCCGACGGGCGCGGTCGGTCGGGAGACCGACCCTCCCCTTGTGCTGCTTGCGGTTTTCCCTGCTCGCTGCTCACTACCCGCTACTCACTCCTGACTGCTTTTTAGCCCCCATGCTCGCCACTCTGAACAAATACCGCGCCGCCTTTCTGGTCGGGCTGCAAAGCAACCTGGTTTACCGGGTGAACTTTGCCGTGCGCGGCTTTTTCTCGTTCTTCCATCTCGTCGTGGTGTTTATCCTCTGGAGCGCCGCCTACGCTGGCAATGCCGCGATCGGCGGGTTCAACTTCGGGCAGACTTTCACCTACTTTGTCGCCTTGATCGTCGTGCAATTCATGATCGGCGCCTTCAACGAGGACTACCAGATCAGCGAGGAAATCCGCAACGGCCTCATCAATCAATTCCTGCTTAAGCCCATCAACTACTTTGCCTACCGCTTCAGCATCTACGTGTCCGCCCGGCTCGTCACCGGTTTGCTGATCCTCCTGCCGGTGCTGATCACCTATCCGCTGATGAAGGACTACCTGGTGCTCCCGTCCGACTGGTGGCGGCTGGCCCTCGGGTTGCCCGCCCTGTTTATGTCCGCGCTCATCCAGTTCGGCATCGCCTATTGTTTCGGTCTGATGAGTTTCTGGTTCCTGGAAATTCAAGGGCTGGTCATCCTGTCGATGGCGCTTGAGTCGGTCCTCGGGGGCCAGATCTTCCCGCTCGACCTGCTGCCCGACTGGCTCTTCCGGCTGTCGCAGTACCTGCCGTATTATTACCAGATGTATTTTCCCGTGGCGATTTTCACCGGCCGACTCGCCGATCCCTCGGCCATCATCACCGGTCTCGGCATCCAGGCCGGCTGGGTGGTTGTAATCCTCGCCTTCGGCCAGTTCCTCTGGACGCGCGGGCTCCGCCTGCACACCGCCGTGGGCGGCTGACCAAACCAACTCACGATGCCTGCGATTTTTGACCTCATTTGCAGGAGCTTGCTTGCAAGCGATTCAACCTGCCGTCCGTCCTCGGGCGTCCCGAATCGCTTGCAAG
>JANMVS010000320.1:0-9224 GCA_031392885.1 Verrucomicrobiota bacterium | reverse complement strand
TCCTGTTGTGACCAGTCTTCAGCCATAGAGTGCACCTTGATTTGATGCCAACAGAGCCAACCCAGCGCAATGCCAAGTTCCCATCCTCAAGAGACAAGCGGCATGAGTCGATCAACAGACCGCGTGAAGTCCGACTTCGTTTTCCAGAAACTCAACGTCACGGTATTAGTGCACGGCTGCTTCTGGTATGGTTGCTCCAAGCACGGCACCAAGCCCAAGACCCGTGCCGCTTTCTGGCTGGGGAAGATTACCGGCAACAAAGCCCGGGACCAACGCGTCAACCGCCGCCTCCGCGCCAAAGGGTGGAAGGTGATACGGGTCTGGGAACACGAATTAATCCGAAAGGGTGAAGCCAAGCTCCTCATGCGTTTGACCAAGTCCCTTTGACGCGGTGCAGGCGAAAACACTACTATCCCGCCTTGCCAATACTTCTACGCCACCCTTTCCTGTCCAGCGCACGGGCCGCCAACCGCCATGAAGCCGAAAATCTCATCCGATGATTCCTGGACTCTGCCGAAGGAGACTCCGGCCGAAAGGGATGCCCGTCGCCGCAAATTGAAGCGTATCCTCAAGAAAGGCACCGGTTTGAAACCGGGCGAACTGAAGAACGCCATCCGGCCGGGCTATCTGGAGACTTATCGGGTCATGGAAGACCCCGCTCCATATGGCCGCCGCCGTTCTCGTCGATAGCAATTATTACATCCGCCGGCTGCGGACGAATGGCGATCCCCTTCTTGAATTGGATCGTTTGGCTTATCATTACGATTTCATGACTTGTGGCATGGTGGTGCTGGAAGTCTGTCGCGGCCTGCAATTCGAACCGCAGCGCCGGCGTTACCGTTCAGCATTTGCTGTCATGAATTGTATTCCGACCACCAGTCGTGTCTGGGATCTAGCCACCGACATCGCACTCTCTCTCGACCGCCGCGGCACGCCCATCCCACCGCAAGATACGCTCATCGCCGCCCACGCCCTGCAAGCGGGTGCCGCCGTCCTGACGTTCGACCGTGATTTCGCCCGCATCCCCGGGCTGACCGTCCTCGGCTCGTTGGAATGATCACCGGTTCATCCCGATCCCGCCGGGATCGCAGCCGGCAAAGCCTGGCGAATTAGGCCGGGTACGCCGCCGGGGAAATCAGCTTGATAAACGATATAACGTTACGTATCGTATTTTCCATGCCATACGAATCGCTCACCAAAGCCCGCCTGACCAAGGCCCTGCGCCGTCTGTCCGAACTGTCGACAGCGGAGGGCATTGTGCTGGAGCTCGCGCTCTATGGCGGGGCCGTCTTCACCCTCGTCTATGGCTCGCGCGAGACGACCCGCGACGTCGATGCGATCATCAAACCGGCTCAGGCCGGAGCCCGCCTCGTCAAGCTCGTGGCGGCGGAGCAAGACCTCCCAGAGGATTGGCTGAACGGAGAGGTTCGGCAGTTTCTTTCCCCGCACGACCAGCGTCGCCCGTTTCCGAGCAAAGAATTCGAGCCCGGGCTGGCCATCACGATCCCCACTGCCAACTACCTGCTGGCCCTGAAACTCAAGGCGGCCCGACCGGCGTTACTCGGCTATCCCGGAGATGAACCAGACATCCGATTCCTCCTTCACCGCATCAAACCCACTAGCCTCGAGGCCGTTGATGAGATTTTTGAGAAATTCTTCCCCGGCGAAATCCCGCATGAATTTGCCCGTGCAATGGTGATACGCCTGCTGGCTGAAATCCCCAAGCCTCCCTCCAAACCATGAGCGCACGTCCACAAAACTTGGCCGAGGTCGCCGCCCGAGGCGAAGACCTGCGCAGCTTCGGCTGGGAGTTCCAGGACTGGCTCCACACCGTGCGCTCCATCCGGTCACGCGCAGCGCTCCAGCAGTCAATCACGTCGGAGCCGGCTTCACTCGATGGGAAATTTCCCGAGGGCCGGATTGCCGATGCATGGCTGGCCGCCTACGCGGAACATACGGCTACGCTCGCCGATCTGGACGTGCCCTTATGGACCCGTCGCCCGGAACGAACCTTGCGTGAACCTTGGTTCAGCGTAACCGCACCGGCTGAGCGCCTGCTCGCCCTGCGCGACAGCCCCCCGGCCTTCAAGAACCGCAATCTCTTCACGCCCCTCGTCGATCTCCCCCTGCGCCTGCGGGCCGGCCGGCCGCCCAAGACCGTCGAGGAGAAGCGCCGCGCCAACGCCGCGCGCCAGCGTCGCTTCCGCGTTCGGCGGGCCGTTGAACTCGACCTCCTCCGCCACGCCGGCAAGATGATCATGTCCGAGTAGGCCCTGAACCCCAGCCCGGACGGCGACCGGTGCGTAAGCCGGGGCGGGACGGAGACGGTCCCTCCCTCGATTTCCCGCAACACAAGATTGAAAACACCCCCTGGCGCCAGTCTCACGTCTCGAAAATCTCCTCAACGGGCAACTTGAACAGCCGGGCCATCTTCAGCGCCAGCGGGAGACTCGGGTCATATTTCTTGGTCTCGATCGCGTTGATCGTCTGGCGTGACACCGCCAGCTTCTCGGCGAGTTCGCCTTGGGACCAATTCTTCGCGGTGCGGAGTTCGCGCAATTGGTTTTTCATTTGAAGCGCGCGTTGGCCAGGGCCCCACCGACCAGCCAGAGGGTAAACATCATCATGAACGTCCCGATCAGACCCAAACCATGGTCCAGTCCCGGCAAAGAGAGCGCGTGCTTGCTCAAGACGTTTACGGCCGTGCTTCCCACGACGGTCCCGAGGGCGGCGAACGCCACTGCCTCAAGCTGGAGGCGTTGCTGCAATTCGTCCAAACCGCGAATGAAGCGCAGGCAGCTGCGCAGGTAGAGCAACCCTGGCAAGAACGGGGCCAGCGCGACGGCACCGCGGACGAGCGGACTCCAGGTGGGATGCCGCCGGAGCGCAAACTCCGCGGCCACATGAGTGACCATCGTCACGAACAGCCAAGCGTTGAACAGCAGGTCGACTTTCCAGGAGTATTGGCCCGAGTGGGGCTCGATCGATTCCATCAGGTTGGGTTTGTTCATGACGAGACGATGTAAAGCTTACTTGTCACATGTCAAGCATGCTTGTCATTATATTATTGCGCCATCCCTCACCTCACCGACCAAGTTCAGTCTCATCGCAGGGGAGAATGCTTCGCTATTCTTTTGCGCTTTTTGTGCTTTTTGTGGCCAATCTCCGGCCCGCTACCTTTTAATCAACTGCTTCTCTTCTCATGCGCCGTTTCCTTCTCGTCTCCCTGCTCCTGCTCTCTTTCACGGCTCGCGCCGCGACCGCCACCCCGGCCCTGCTTGTCGGCCAGCGCGTGCTCGTCCTCGGCGACAGCATTACGCAGGACGGCCGCTATGTGACCTTCCTGGAATATTACCTGCATCGCTACGCACCCGGCGCGAAGTGTGATCTGATCAGCATCGGACTCTCGAGCGAGACGATGTCCGGCCTCTCCGAGCCCAAACATCCCGCCCCCCGGCCCTGCATTTTGGACCGGCTGGATCGCGCGCTGCAGGCCGTGAAGCCCCAGGTCGTGCTGGCCTGCTACGGCATGAACGACGGCATCTATCATCCTTCCTCCCCCGAGCGCCTCGCGGCTTTCAACACCGGGTGTGCGCAGCTGATCGAGAAAGTCCGCGCCAGCGGCGCGCGGCTCGTGCTGATCACGCCGCCAGTCTTTGATCCGCGCCCCATCAGTGCCCGGACCGTCCCAGCCATGGCCACGGAATTTGGTTACAACCATCCTTTCGTCGGCTACGACGCCGTCCTGGCGGAACTCGCCGCGGAGGAAACCGCCCGGCTGGCGCCCGGGATCACGGTGATCGACCTGCATACGCCGATGGCCGCGGCGCTCGCCACGGAGCGCGCGCGGGACCCCAATTTCACCTTCAGTCCCGATGGCGTCCATCCCAACGACACCGGCCATCTGCTTATGGCGCGGACCGTCGCGGCCGGCCTCGGATTGACCGTGCCGAGCCTCACTCCCGCGGCCGAATTGGCCGCACTCCGGGTTGATCCGCTCTTTGCGCTGGTGCGCGACCGGCGCGCGTTGCGCTCCGAGGCCTGGCTGCCGTTCGTCGGCTTCACCAATGGCGCAACCTTCAAGTCCGCCTCGGTCGCCGCCGCCGAGCAGGTGGTTGCCCGGCTGCAGGGAGAGATTGAAGCCCTCGCGGCCAGGTAGGCCGAAGGCCGTTGAGGACAACGGCCCTACCTCAATCCATTGCTCAAGGGACGATCTTAGCTCCGCAACTTGCCGACGAACGCCACAAAGCCGGTGGCCTGCGCGCGGAGGCGCGTGAGCGCATCCTGGTTGGTCAGCCGGCCCTCGGGTGAAATTTGCTTGCCGATGCCGGGCAGGAAGACGCGCTCGGGATAGAGGTGGGCGTTGCGGTAGCTGAAGATGCCCGCCAATTGCTCGACCGGGCGCAATGCGCCCCAGGCTCCGGCGGCCACGCCGGTGAATGCCACGGGCCGATGCTGGAACGCCGCCGGAAACTCCAGCATATCGATGAAGTACTTGAGCACGCCCGGTGCGCCGCCGTTGTATTCCGGCGTCACGAGGTGCACGCCGTCACTGGCCAGGATCGTGTCGTTGAAATGGGCGAAAGCCGCCGGTTTTTTTTCGTAGGCCGCGGGCAGAAAAAGCTCCAGCGGCAGTTCGGCGAGATCGAGAATCTCCACCGGCTGGCCGAGCGCGGCGTAGATGGCGGCCAGCTCGGCGGTGATCTTGCGCGTGTTGCTGCCCGGACGGTTGGTGCCGGAGACGAGGGTTATTTTCATGAACAGATTAGAGTGCCGGCGGACGGTAATAACGATTCGCCAAATAGCAAAGTCGCTGACCGGCCGGCCGGTGGGCGGCGGATTTTCACAGCGTCCGCTCCAGCCACGCGACCGTGACGTCGATGGCGCGCTGCGCCTGGCCCAGCTCCGGTTGGAAGACATGGAAAATATGATCAGCCCCGCCGATGATGACCGCCTCGGCCGGCCCGACTTTCGTCCCCGGCTGCGACGCGGCCGGCCTCCCCGCCGCAATCTTCATGAATTCCGCCTCGTGCGGCGGCAGAAAATCCTCCGAGCCCCGCACCGACAGGAACGCGCCGGGATAATTCGCCAGGGATTGGTCGAGGTTGATGCCCCGGAAGCTTTCATAAAATTCCCGCTTTGTAATGATGCTCTTCCAACCCGGCACCACCTCCGTCGCCACGCCATCGTGCAGCGCCTGCTGCGCCGTCGCACTGGCCGCGAGCTGGGCGAACTGGTCGCCGCTGGGGCTCGACCATAACACCATCGTGCAAAACCACTGGGGATGAATGCTGCCGACTACGACTGCGGTGGACGCGCCGAGACTCCACCCGACGACCCCGGCGCGCCCGGCCTTGGTGCCCGGTTGCCGCGAGAGGAACGCGAAGGCGGCCTCGGTGTCGGCAATCCGCATGGGGAAAGTGGACTCGATGGTGGTGCGCTGCTTGTCCCCCTCACCGCGAAAATTAATGCGCAGGCTGGCGATGCCCCGGGTCGCGAGTGTCTCGGCCAGACGCTTCGTCAAATCGCCCGCCCCGTCCATGTCGTCCGCGAAGCCGTGCAGAAACAAGACCACGCGGCCGTCCCACGCCCCGGCCGGCTGCAACCATGCCCCGTTCAAATCCGGCGCAAGGACGACGCGGTTCTCCGCGGCGCAGGCACCCGCCCATCCTGCCACCAGCAAAAGGAAAAACCTGAGGGCCGTTTTCATCCGCGCGAACGTGGCAGAATTCAAATCGCCTGTAAACAGGCGCCTCCATCCCATCCAAACTGTGGGAGCTTGCTGGCCCCTCGACGAGCTCGGGGTCCTGAGCGATGCCGGCCGGCCAGGCGATGCGTCCAACGCGAGCTATCGCGCCTTCACTCCTCGCCCAACGCCCCACGCAATCGAGCCAGCTCCGCGCGCAAGCCAACCACTTCGGCTTCCAACGCCGCCAGCCGGCGCTCCACCTCGGAGGGCAGCAGGAGTGTCACCTTGAGCGGCTCCGGCTCGACCCCGGCCCCGGTGGTGACGACCGGCTCGCCCGTGAGCAACTGCGCCCAGCGCGTCTCCTTCTGACCCGGCTGACGCGGCAGCTGGCGCACGAGCGCGCCGGCCGACCGCTGGGTCAATTCCGCCAGCAATGCTTCAAATTCCGCCGCCGCCGGCATCGGCTGCAGCCGCTCCGTGTTGCTCCGCAGCCCCGCGAGGGTCTGCGGACCGCGCAGCAGGAGTTCTCCCAGCAGGGCGCGCGCCGCCGTCGACATCGGATAAACCGCATCGAGCTTCTGTTTGAACTTGGGCACGCGGGCATCCGCCCCGGCGAAAACCACCGCGAGACGCTTCTGCCGCAGCAATTCAAGCGCCGCCTCCACCTCGCGGGCCAAAACGTCCATCAACGGATCGCGGTTGCTCCGCTGGTTGCAGGCGTTGACCAGCGCATTGAGGGTCAGCGGGTAGAGATCCGGGGTGGCGAGCTCCTTCTCAATGAGGCAGCCCAGCACGCGCGCCTCGAGCGCGGAGAGGAGTGCCGCGATCTGCGGGGAGGGGGAATCAGAATCCATGCACCCAGCCAAAACCCCCGGCGGCCGCCGTGCAAGGCTCCAGCATTTGCACCCGCGACCAGCCAGACCCGTGGTTTCAACCCAATCCCCGAAATGCCACCCCCAGTCCGGAAGAATAATCCGTGCAGCCCGGAGTGTTAACCCACTTCGTGTCTTGACCGCGGGGAGTGTGCCGCCCGACTGTTGCTCTAATCCCACATGAAACTCAAACCTCTCGTCGCCAGCTTCGCGCTCGGCTCCCTCCTTCTCACCCGCCTCGTCGCCCTGGACGCCGCCCCCATGCCCTCACCGGTCGCCACCGAGATAAAGGCCATCGTCGGACAAGTCCGAGAAAAAATGAAGGCCGGCCAGCCCACCGCCCTGTCCCTCGCCCCCGAGCTCGCCGCCTTCGATGCCTTGCTCGCGAAATATCCCGAGAAAAACGAGGACACCGCCCAAGCGGCAATGATGAAAGCTACCCTCTACCTGCAAGTGCTGGACGACGAGGAGGCCGGCAAGAAACTCCTCACCACGCTCAAGACCGATTTTGCCGGCACCAAGGTCGCCATCCAGGCGGAACGCATTTTGCAAAGCCTGACCCCCGAGGCGAAGGCACTGGCCAAAGCCGAGGCGGAAGCCAGCAAAGCCAAAGCCGCCGCCCTGATCGGCGCCCCCGCCCCCGAGCTGCACTTCAAGTGGTCGTCCAAGGAGGGTCTCAAGACCCTTTCCGGACTCAAGGGTCAGGTCGTCGTCCTCGACTATTGGGCCACTTGGTGCGGACCCTGCATTGCCTCCTTCCCCAAGGTCCGCGCAGAAGTCGCCCATTTCAAGGGTTCACCCGTCACCATCCTCGGCGTGACCAGCATCCAGGGCTTCGTGGCCAACATGGGCCCGCGCATCGACACCAAAGGCGACGAGCCGAAGGAAATGTCGCTCATGCCCGCCTTCATGAAGGCCAAGGATATGACGTGGGACGTCGTCTTCAGTGAGGAGCAGGTCTTTAATCCCGACTACTTGGTCCAAGGCATCCCCCATGTCGCCATCATTGCTCCCGATGGCACGGTGCGCTACAACGGCCTGAATCCGCACGATCCCACGGCCGATATCGAGGGCAAGATCGAGGCCCTGCTGAAGGAGTTCAAGCTCCCGGCTCCCGCGAGATCGTAAGCCCGAGGAGTCAAGGGCGCGGAATGTGCTCCCGCGTAGCCACAGGCCTCCGCGCAGGTGGGGTTTGGCGGTCGTTGCCGAATCGGCAGGCAGCGCGGCCCGTTTGCGCGCGCCACCCTTCCGCAAGGCATGCGCAGTTTTTGACAAGACGCGCTGTGCCACGGGGCGGCCCAAGGAGCATACTCCACCAACCCCAGTCCGGTCGGATACCCCATGAACATTGCCCTCATCGGTCCTTCGGGCGTCGGCAAAGGCACCCACGCCGCCAGTCTTTGCGCCCGTTTTAATCTGCACCACGTCGCCACCGGCGACCTGTTCCGCCATCATCTGCAAACCCGCAGCGCCCTCGGCCTCCTGGCGCGCAAATACATGGAGCAGGGGGAACTCGTGCCCGATGAGGTGGTGGACGCGATCATGGAGGAATGGTGCAGTCAGCGCGCCGCGCACGAGGGTGCCCTGTTCGACGGTTTCCCCCGCACCGCCTACCAGGCGCGTTTTCTCGACGAACTGCTCCAGAAGTTGCATCGCCCGCTCGATGCCGTGGTTTACCTGCGGGTCCCTGATGCCGATATCGTCGACCGTCTCGCCGGCCGGGTGATCTGCCGCCAATGCCAGACCCCCTATCATCGCACGCTGCACCCCGCCGAGCGGGACGGCATCTGCGACACCTGCGGCGGCGAACTCTATCAGCGGCCCGATGATGCCACGCAGCTCGTGCGGGCGCGGTTGCGGGTCTTCCACCGCATGACCGGCCCGGTGCTGGAGCATTACGCCGCGACCGGCCGGCTCGCCCTCATCAGCGGAGTGGGTTCGATCGACGAGGTCGACCACCGGCTGCTGGACTTCGTCGCGGCGGTGGAACTGGGCTGCGCGTCCTTCGCGACCCGCGAGGAGGCCGCGGAGATCGTCGCCGTCGAAAGCGCCGCCCTGTCCGCGGCGCAACTCGCCCGCACCAGCCCCGACGTGGTGCTGTTGGGCGGGCCCGGCTCCGGCAAGGGCACGCAGGCGGAGCAATTGTGCGCCAGGCTCGGGCTGCCGCACATCGCCACCGGCGACCTGTTCCGCGAAAACCTCCGCACGGCCACCGATCTCGGCAAGCTGGCCCAGACCTACATGGATCGCGGCGAACTGGTGCCGGATGATGTCACCGAGGCGATGGTCGAGGCGCGTCTGGCGCAGCCGGACACGCAGGGCGGTTTTATCCTCGATGGGTTTCCCCGCTCCCTGTCCCAGGCGGGGGCGCTGACGGAAATGATGACCCGGCTCCAGCGCCGGATCGCCGCCGTGCTCTACATCAAGGTATCGGACGAAGCCCTGATCGGCCGGCTCTCGGGCCGGATGATCTGCCGGGCCTGCCAGGCCCCCTACCATCTGCAGTTCAAGCTTCCGCGCCAACCCGGCGTCTGCGATTCCTGCGGCGGTGAACTCTACCAGCGGGCCGATGACAATCCCCGTACGGTGCGCGCCCGACTGGTTACTTTCCACGGGCAAACCGAACCGCTCATCGCCTATTACCAGCAGGCCGGCCTGCTGCA
>JANMVS010000304.1:0-2611 GCA_031392885.1 Verrucomicrobiota bacterium | reverse complement strand
GCCGCAACCGCGAGGTGCAGGCCCTCCTGCAGGCGATCCCCGACCTGGTGATGCGGCTGCGGACCGACGGCACCATCTTGCATTGCCAGGACGCCCAAGGCGCGTCCGGCCTCGCCCGCCTCGCCTGCCCGCCGGACTGCGCGCACCACGATTGCGCGATCAGCGACCTGCTGGTGCCCAGCCTGCAGCTGGGCCGCCGGACGCTGGCGGAGAACGCCAGTCTCACCGCCGAGACCGAGATCACCACGCTGCAGGGTCCCGTCGCCGTCGAGTTGCGCACGGCACCCAGCGGCGCGGAGGAGTTCGTCGTCTTCGCGCGCGACATCACTGCCCGCAAGCGGCTGGATATCGAGATCGCCAACGTGCTGGAAAAGGAACGCCAGGCCTCCGAGATGAAGACCCGGTTCATCTCGGTCACCTCGCACGAATTCCGCACGCCGATGGCCGCCGCCATGGGCTCGGTTGAGATCCTGACCAACCACCTCGACCAACTGTCGCCGGAAAAGCGGCAGAAACTCTTCGAGCGCATCAACACCGCCCTGCGCCGCATGACCCACATGCTCGACGAGGTGCTCCTGCTGAACCGGATGGACCTGAAACGCCTCGAGGTGACGTTCGCTTCCATTTATCTCCAGCCGCTCGTGCAGAACGTCCTCGAGGGCATCCGGCTGGACGACAACGAGGCGCATCGTTTCGAACTCCACGTCGTCGGCGAGGCCGTGCAAACGGTCACCGACGCCAACCTGCTGCAGCACATTCTCGCCAATCTGCTGAGCAACGCCGTGCGTTATTCACCCGTGGGCTCCCTCATCACGGTGGCCGTCACCGCGGACGCCGCGCAGGTGCAGCTGGTGGTCGAGGATCAGGGCATCGGGATCCCAGTGGTCGATCGCCGGCGGATCTTCGAACCCTTCGAGCGCGGTTCCAATGTCGGCACCACCAAGGGCACCGGCCTCGGCCTGAACATCGTGCAGCGCATGACCAAACTGTTGGGCGGCACGATCGCCCTCGCGGACCGGGCCGGCGGCGGCACCCGCTTCACGCTGGCATTGCCGGTGCAGTCCGCCACCGTAAACCCGGCATGAAGCAGGCAGATCATTGCGGGTTCCATCCCACCGGCACGGCGGCCGGTGGCTATGCCGGGCAAACACCCTGTCCGTAACATTGCCTGCCGCACTCAGGCCAGCCTCCCCCTCTCATGAATCTCCTCAACACGACCACGATCCTGATCATCGAAGATGACGAGTCGGTTCGCCAGACTCTGGTGGACATGCTCGAACTGAATGGCTTCCGCACGGCGGAAGCCGCCAACGGCATCGAAGGCTTCGCCGCCGCCAAGCGCGAGGCGCCGGCGATGATCCTCACGGATGTCGAGATGCCCGGCATGTCGGGCTTTGAGCTGCTGCAGCGCTTACGGGCCGATCCGGACCTGCGCACGATCCCGGTCATTGTCCTCTCCGCCAAGGCCGACCGCGCCGCCACCCGCCACGGCATGGAACTCGGCGCGTCCGACTTCATCACCAAGCCTTTTACCGAGGACGAGGTGATCCACTCCATCGCCGCGCGGCTGGAAAAAAAGGAGCTGCTCGACGAACTCGATGCCTTCGGCCACACGGTGGCGCACGATCTCAAGAATCCGCTCGCCACGCTCATGGGCCGGATCGACCTCGCCACCATGATGCTCGGCAAAATCGACGAGCAGACAATGCGCCATCACCTCGCCGAAGCGTCGACCGCCGCGCGGCGCCTCAACGATATCATTGAGGAGCTCCTCATCCTGGCGGGCGTGCGCCGGCAGATCATCGAGTCCGAACCCCTCGCCATGGCGGAGCTCGCCGCCGAGGCGGTGGATCGCCTGGAAAGCCTGCTGCGGCAGCATGCCGCCGTGGTGCGGATGCCGGAGCGCTGGCCCCCCGCCTTCGGCCACGGCCCGTGGGTCATCGAGGTGTGGGCGAATTTCATCAGCAACGCCGCGAAATATGGCGGCGCCAATCCGCTGATCACCCTCGGCGGTGAGACCAGCGCGGACGGCCGCCTCGCCCGGTTCTGGGTGCAGGACTCCGGCCCCGGGCTCAACGCCGAGGCCCGGGCGATGATGTTCGTGCCGTTCACCCGGATCTCCACGGTGCGGGCCAAGGGCCATGGCCTCGGGCTTTCCATCGTGCGCCGGATCATTGAAAAACTCGGCGGCAAGGTCGGGGTCGAGAGTCTGCCCGGTACCGGGGCCCGTTTCTGGTTCGAGTTGCCCGCCCGCGCCCCGGTGTCCGTCTCGACCCACCCCTTCATGCCGCCGCTGCTGTTCGCGCCATGAAAAACACCGGAACCCCTGGCCACGCTCGCCTCCTCAGGTAGGGCGAGTCGTCCCGCCGAGCCGCTCCGCGAATACCCTGACGGCGCGCCCAGCGGTCACGCCCTGCCATAATTCCAGAACCGTTGAGCAAGGCCGGATATTATTGCCCACGGAACACACGGGATCCACGGAAGGGATGAGGCAATTTCCGGGCTGGCCGCGAACGAGCGCAAAGCGCACAGAGAATTTAACCTGTCTGATCTATGTGTTCCTTACGTTCTCTTGCGGCGGTAAGAAAGTTTCAAATCGGCTCGCTTCGGG
>JANMVS010000236.1:0-11032 GCA_031392885.1 Verrucomicrobiota bacterium | reverse complement strand
GCCTGCGCGATATCAGTCGCGGCTACCACCGTCTCGGGATGCTTGGGATGAGAGCCAAGATAAGCCAGGGCAAGTGCGGCGGCAGCGGCAAGAGTTAAACTAATCCAGACAACGGGCGCGAGCGGCCGATGCTTCGTGGGCGGCGTCGACTCGCCAGATAATTGGGCGTGCAGGGTGCGCCACTCCACCTCGATATCCGGGAGGGCCACATTGGCGGCATCGCCCCGGAACGCGTCCATTGCTTCGGTGAGCCTGGCGCGCAATTGCTGGCAGGAAAGGCAGGCTGCGACATGCCGTTCGAGTGTCGTGTGCTGATTGGCCGTCAACACGCCGTCTCGTTCGGACAGAAGCAGGGGCTCAATGGCGCGGCAGTTCATGTTATTAGGCCGAGTGCGGTGAGTTAGCGGCGGTGACCGTAGCCGTAGGCAACTTCCCGGTCGTCGCGATCGTTACGATCATACCGTTCATGCCGGTCGTAGTCCACCCAGACGCGATCATGGCGGAATTCATAGTAGCCTCCGACGTAGCTCCGGTACGCGCGGCCGTGATGGCGGCGCTCTTCCACCCAGTAGCCGGGGACCCAGACCCGAACGCTGACATCTTTCCAAAAGCCATCGTTGCCCCGATCATCGCAACGATCATTACGGTCGGTGACAACGACGGTGGTGTGATGATCAGGATAGTAGTCATGGCGACTGTCGTTGATGGCCGAGGCGACGATTAGGCCGCCGAGAAAGCCGCCGACGATGGCCAGACCCTTGTCGTTCGCTACGGCAGGCTTCGGGGCAAGGGAAAGGGCGGTAACAGTGATAAGTGCGAGAGCGGTGAGTTTGTTTTTCATATGTCCTCCAAGATTGGGTTCAACCTTGGGACGAAGCTCATAACAGTTTATTCAATTATTTAAAAAGCACGCCAATCCGTTTCAAATAGCTATTAATCAGCTTCTTGCTTACTGTTTTTCATCGTCCGATCAGAATAACTGCATAGACTTCACTCTTATTTCCAGTGGAGGGACCACCGAGGACGGCTGGAACGCCAGAGCGCAGGACGAGACCAGTGTTCATGAGGGTCCGGCCACCGGCGACCCAGCGCACGCGGACGTGGATCGCCTTGCCGTCATGGCTCTCGGTAGTGATCTCGAGTCGATGGCCATCGCCCAGTGAGAGTTCCCCTTTCTCTGGCACTGCCAGGGTGGCTGAGTCTTCGCCTAGAAAGCGGTAGCTCTCAAAACGCAGGATGCGGCGCAAGGTGGGCTCAAACGGCGCGAGGCGACGGTCAGTCTGGCCGGGTTCATTCGAGGCAGAGATGAGGATGCCCTGCACGTTGGCGCGCTCGGCGGCGCGGCCAGTGGTGACGAGGCAGCCTACCGCCACCAGCAGCAGCAGTGGGAGAATGGGTCTAGGTGTCTTCATGGTTTTCCTTCAGTTTTTGCGCCAGCAGGCGGCGCGCGTGATAAAGTCGTGACATGACGGTGCCCGTCGGGATGCCGGTGGCGCGGGCGATCTCCTCGTAAGAAAGCCCCTGAACCTCGCGCAAGGCAAGCACCGCGCGCAGCTTGGGCGGCAGGGCCTCGAGGAGGCGTTGCAGGTGGGCGGTCCGTTCGCCCCGTTCGGTTTCCGAGCGGGCGTTTTCAATCGTAATGGGGTCAGCGGCGGTTTCAACCGTCTCGTTCTCGGCCGCGGAGGAAAACGGAATGAAGCGGTCAAACCAACGCCGGCGTTTGCGCAGGTGATCCAGGGACCGGCGCACGACGATCGGGTGCAGCCAGGTGGTGAACTTGGCCTCGCCCCGAAAGCCGGCCAATTGCTTCCACACGGTCAGCCAGATTTCCTGGCAAATATCCCGGGCGTCGTGCTCGTTGCGGACAATGGAGTAGACCAGCCGGAAGACCTGTTCGAAATGAACCCGCATGACGACGCCAAACGCCGTGGCATCGCCGGCCTGAGCGCGCCGCAGCAATTCGGGATCGAACGCGGGCAAGGGTGGAATAATCTCAGACACAGGAAGCGAGGAGACAGGGTGCACTCAGACCTGTTCCCCTTTGGTCAGGGTGACGCGTGCGTCAAGCGGGAGGTCCACATGGATCAGGCTGCGGTTTTGGGCAGCGGAGTTGGGCGAACGCAGACAGAAAGCATAAGCTTCGCCGAGCGCGATGTGGCTCGACGCATTTTCGTCAAGTAAGGCGTGATGGAAATGCCGACCCGAGCGGGCGAGGGATGTCTCATGCTGCACCAAGGCCACCTCGCCTAGACGTGCGGCGCCTTCATCGGTGGCCAGCAGTTGCTCCAACAGGGCGGCGTTGGTCTTCGCCGTGGCCTTGACGACACGACCCCGCCGAAACTCAAGTTCGATGCCGTCGATCACGGCACCGCCGCAGTTGATGGGACGGGACACCCGAACAACACCCTCGGGCGCGGGGGCCGGTGCGACGGTCCAGTTGGTGGCACCGGCGATGAGCTGTTGCGCAATCGGGCCGAAATATTCCCAGGCTATCCGGCGCAATTCGGTGACACGCTCGGCGACGATAACCGCCGCATTGCGCGCGATGCCCTGCAGCTCGTAAGGATCGGTGATGAGCAAACGCTGGCCGCGTTTTAGATTGAGTCCGACCCGCACGAGGACCTCAGCAAACGTGCGAAGGCGGGAGGAGAAATCAGCAGGCATGCGGCCGGAAATTAACTGCCACCGGACTGGACCTCCAGCAGAACGGCATCGCGCAAGTAATTGCCGAGATAGCCGGAGGTGACCGTGCCATAGCCACCCTGACCCCAGTTGGGTCCCCAGGAGTTCTTGAAGATAAAATACGCGTCTTCTATTCGACCGGTGGATGACTTGTAGCCGACCAGGGTGACGGCGTGGCCGCTTTCCGGTGCGGCTTTTTGCCCGCTCAGATAACCATTCAAAATGCGGCCGTTGGGCCAGTTCATGCCGATGGCAACGGGCAGGCCTGCATTGAGGGTGTGGATAATGTTATTCAGGAGGGTGGCGGGATCCCGGCCGGGCAACTGATGCACAAACACCCGCTGATGTCCGCGGGCCTCCTGGACGATTGCTGATGGCGGATCCTCGATTGCCTCGATCCGCCGGCCGAAGGTGTTCGGCATGCTCGCCTGCAGGGGAATGCCGTAAGCGCGGAGTGCGGAGACCACCTCGGATAAGGCAAAACCCTCGTCGCGCTCCTCGTGGTCGGGCGCTGGCGGGGTGGCCGTGCCGGACGCGGGCAGCCGTTGGACGCTCTTCCGGACAGCCCAGATCAGATATTCCTCGGAAAACTTTTCCACTTTCCCGGTGAGTTCCGCATTTTGGAATTCAAGGGCACTGACGATGGCAAAGACGGCGCAGCTGGGCCGGCGGCCCTGGTTTTTGACGCCCAGTTCGAGCTGGAAAAATTTCGGCCGGAGATCGACCTCGGCCTGCAGCGCGGCGGGCTGCCCGAATTTCTGCAACAGGACGTCGAACTTCGAGGCCCCATTGGCCGCAACGGCTTTGACTTTACGGGGAAGCGGAGTGGAGCGCGGAAGCGATTGGGCGGCTTGCTCAGCCGCCGCCGCGGCGGCGGGATTGAAGTGGAAGCGTGCCTGCCATTCGGGGGAAAGATCGCGCAGGGGGATCGACGCCATGCCACCGGTATGTGTGATCAGCAAGGTACGGACGTTAACCGAGCGCACCTGCACCTGCTGGTAGGTGGTGGCCCCGACGGTGAGGGATTCGAACTTTGGGCCCGGACCGGGGCCGGTCTCTTCGCCCGGGACTTGCACGGGCAGTGCGAGCAGGGACAACCAGAGAAGCAGGGCAGTGCGGCGAATCATGACCACGGCCTGAGGGTAAATGCCCCGGCCGTCGGAAGGCAATCCGCCAAAAAAAGTACGACCCGGGCGGGCCGTACTTGGGATTGGATTTGGTTGGGCGCTTACTTGCCGAGGCTGGCGCGCAGGCCGTCGAGCTGGCCGGCGGAACCGAGCAGCACATTGCGGCTGGCAATGAACTTGGCGTATTCCTCGATGAAGATCTTGCCCGGGGGGCGGAAGTCGAACTCCTTGGGATTGTCGCGGAAGAACTCACGGTGCACGCGCGTCCAGACGAGACGACCGTCGGTGTCGATGTTGACCTTGGTCACCCCCATCTTGGCGGCGGGCAGGTATTCGTTCACGTCGACGCCCATCGAGCCGGCGATCGTGCCGCCGGCGGCGTTGATGCGGGCCACCTCATCCTGGGGAACCGAGGAGGAGCCGTGCATGACCAGCGGAAAGCCGGGCAGGCGGGCCTGGATCTTCGTGAGGACATCGAAATGGAGTGACTGGCGGCCTTTGAACTTGAAGGCGCCATGCGAAGTGCCGATGGCGCAGGCGAGGGAGTCGCACCCGGTCTTTTTGACGAAATCCTCGGCCTCGGCCGGATCGGTGAGGCACGCATTGCCTTCCTCAACCTTGATGTCCTCCTCGACGCCACCGAGCATGCCCAACTCGGCCTCGACGGAGATGCCCTTGGCGTGAGCCGCGTCGACGACGCGCTTGGTGATGGCGACGTTCTTCTCGAAGGGATCATGCGACGCGTCGATCATCACGGAACTGAAGAAGCCCGAGTTGATGCAATCGTAACAGGTCTCCTCGTCGCCATGATCGAGATGAACGGCGAAGATGGCCTCCGGGAAAATCTCGCTGGCGGCGCGGATGACGGCCTCGAGCATGCGTTTGTCCGTGTATTTGCGCGCACCTTTGGAGATCTGGATGATAAACGGCGCCTTGGACGAGACGGCCCCCTTGAAGAGCCCCATCGCCTGCTCGGCGTTGTTGATGTTGTAGGCGCCGACGGCATACTTGCCATAGGCGTGTTTGAAGAGCTGGGCGGTGGTGACGATCATGGTGGGAAAGAAGCTACTATCCCTCCACCGTTGCCCAGCGACAAGATTTATTCCGACACCGCAGGCGGTTATGTGTCATACCGCCGATGGGGAGCTTATGGCAAATAATGCGGCGACAAACGCCACCGCGTCAGCGGGGCGGGAACTCGAACTCGGCCTTGTCCTGTTTTTGCGACAGGACGAGGTAGGCGCTGAACTTGTTGCCGCGTTTGGAAACGAAGCCCTCGATCAGGTTGCTCCGGCCGTCCTCGATCAGGAGCCGGATTTCGTCGACGGGAATCTCCACCTCGCAGACCTTGCGCTGGCACTTGAAAACCGCGCGATTGTCCTGGCCAGGCTTGCGCACGTAGAAGGCATCGTCGGTCATCACCAACTCGCCCCCGTGCACTTTGCTCTCGCCGATGACTGTGGCCTTGGACAAATCGAGCGGCACGCGGGCCTTGCGGGCGATGGGTTTGCCGTCCTTGTCCAGCTTGGCTTTGCGGGGCGGAAACTCCCATGACATCTTCGGGCCTTCCCGCTTGAGAAAGGCGTCAAAGGGCCGCCCTTTCTTGGAAATGAAGCCCACGATGAGGTCGGTTTTTCCCTCGGCCACCATCTTGATCGCCTGCTCCGGCGGGATGGCCTTCTGGCACATGATGCGTCCGACGCGGAACGTCTGTTTCCAGCCCTCGCCCTCGCGCTCGCGCAGGATGTAGCTGCCGCCGTTTTCGCAGAGTTCGGCCTTGGTGGCCGGATCCGTCCAGAAGGCCGTGAGGGTCGCGATGTCGGCCTTGTCGCCGAAATCGAATTCGGTTTTCCATTTCTTGACCGTTACATCCTTCTTGGTTTCCTCGACGAGCACCAGCTTGAGGACGGCGGAGAAGCGGTTGCGGGTCTTGTTCGAGATGAAGCCGTCGAGCGGGCCGACCTGGCGCTTGTCGATGAGTTCCTTGACTTCCGCTTCCTCCATGCGGCGGCCGCCGATGATCTTGTAGACCATCAGTTCGCCGTCCGCGGATTTGTAGCCGCGCAGGGTCTCGCGCAGGGGCTTGCCGTCGGTGGGGGAGATGATCGCGGTCACCCGGGCGACGGAGTCATCCTCCTCGAAGCCCTTGACGCGCTCGACGATGCCTTTCGTCTCCTTGACGATTTCGGCCATGAACTTCTCCCGGGAAAACTTGCCGAGCTCCATCTCGCGCAGGTGAAATTCCCACTCGCCCGTCATCGTCGGGCTGGTGATGTCGGTCGCTTTCACCGCGGTGAGAAACTGCATCAATTGTTCGGCCTTGGTTGTCGGCACCAATTCGCGCTGGCTGCGATCCATATATTTCTGGTTGACCAAGCCCTCAATGGTGTCGGCGCGCGTGGCCGGCGTACCCAGGCCGCGTTCCTTCATGGCTTCGGCGTGGTCCTCGTCCTCGACGAGCTTGCCGGCGCCTTCCATGGCGGAGAGCAGGGTGGCCTCGGTGTAGCGGGGCGGCGGCCGCGTCGCCTCGGCGTGCAGCACGGGGTCGACCGTCTTCGCCTGGCTCTTGTCCTCGGACGACATGGCGGGCAGCGCCTTCGAATCCGGGGAATCATCATCCACCGTGGTCTTGCCATAGACGGCCAGCCAACCGGGCGCCGTCAGTACTTTCCCCTCGGTTTTGAACGTGTGGTCGGCCACGACGCTGAGTCGCGTGGTGATGTCAAACTCGGCCACGGGGTGGAAGGTCGCCACGAAACGCCGGGCGATCATGTCAAACAGCCTGGCCTCGGCCTCGTCGAGGTGCTTGGCCTCGTGCTGGGTGGGAATAATGGCGAAGTGATCCGAAACCTGGGCGTTGTTGAAGATGCGCTTGTTCGGTTGCACCCAACCGGACTCGAGCACGCGCCGGGCATGCACCTTCAGCTCGCCATGCAGGTTGCCCAGCGTTTCGCGCACCAACGGCATGTAATCCTCCGGCAGCGCCCGGGAATCGGTCCGCGGGTAGGTGATCATCTTGTGCCGCTCATAGAGCGCCTGGGCGATCTGCAGCGTCCGCTTCGCCGGGAAGCCGTACCGGCCGTTCGCCTCGCGCTGGAGCGTCGTCAGGTCATAGAGCTTCGGGGCGATCTGCGTGCTGCCTTTCTTTTCCTCCGCCACGGCGGCCAGGGGCTGGCCCCGACAGGCGGCGAGGACGGCCTCGGCGGACTTTTTCACCCAAAGGCGGTCCACGCGATCATGCTCATCGTCGTTCTTCTTGAAGTCCGGCCGCTGGTAAGTGCCCTCGTAGGTCCCCTTGGCCACCGTGAAACTCGCGGTGATGCGCCAATAATCGCGGGGCTTGAAATTTCTGATCTCCAGCTCGCGGTTGTAGACGATGGCGAGCGTCGGGGTCTGGACGCGACCGACGGAGGCCACATTGCCGGCGCGGGAACCGAACATGCGTTTGGTCAGCGCGCGGGTGCCATTGATGCCGATGAGCCAGTCGCTCTCGCTCCGGCAGCGGGCGGCGTCGGCCAGACCCTGCATCTGCTCGGCGCTGCGCAGGTGCTTGAAGGCCTCGTTGATGCCGTCGTTCGTCATCGATGACATCCAAAGCCGCTGAAACGGCTTTTTGCACTTCGTGAGCTGGTAGATATAAGTGAAGATCAGTTCGCCCTCGCGACCGGCGTCGCAGGCGTTGATGACGCTGGTGACATCCTTGCGGGCGAGGAGCTTCTTAAGTTGGTCGAAGCGGGACTTGGACTCGGGGATCGGCATCAGCTCGAATTGCTCCGGAATGATCGGCAGGGTCTCGAGCCGCCAGAAACCATATTTCTTCTTGTCGATGTCCTCCGGCATCTGGAGCCCCACCAAATGGCCCACGGCCGAGGAAATCACGTATTGGTCGTTTTCGAAATGGTCGCCCTGTTTCGGGATTTTCCCGAGGGCTCGCGCCAGATCGGCGGCAACGGAGGGCTTCTCGGCAATGATGAGACACTTCATGTGGGGGCGAGCGGTTACGCTTCGCCGCCGACAATTTCAAGCAATACTTTTAATGCAGCTCGCGCGACGACCCGCTTCGCCGGGAAAAATCCGTCGCCGAACCACGAGTGGAAGGAGCGAGTTTGCCCCGAGATTCAGCGCAGCAACCGCGGCGTAATCCCGACGTCCCCCGGTTTTCTTTGGCGCCGCCGCGCCGGTAGGGCCGGACCGCTGGGCCGGCCGCGAACGTCCTTACGGCGCGCCCAACAGTCGCACCCTGCCCACCTGCTGGAATTCAATGGTCCAAATCATTAAGGCGTGTCGTCAAACCCGCTGCAGCGTGAAATTTTTGGAGGGGCGGTCTCCGTACCGCCCGGGCGGGCGCACCGGCCCCCGCCCGCGGCCGGTGCGGAGACCGGCCCTCCATCCGGCAAACGGGCGGAGCAGCGGATGCTTTGAAGCCACGCCCTAGTGACTTTGGGATAAAACCGCTCTTGCCGGTCAAGCCACGCCCAATTCGGCCAGCACGGCGTCGAGCGCCTGGAGCAGCGCGGCCATGGTTTCGTCGGTCTCGTCGCCCATGTTGGAGATGCGGAAGGTCTCCCCCTTGAGTTTGCCGTAACCGCCGTCGATGACGAAGCCGTGCTTGGATTTCAGCGCCTTGTTGAGTGCGCCCAGGTCCACCTTAAGGGTGTTGGCAAAACAGTTGAGCGTGACCGAGCCGTGGCCTTCCTTGGGGAACAATTTGAAGCCCTTCGCCAGCGCCCAGTCGCGGACCTTTTGGTTGAGCCGGGCATGGCGGGCGTAACGGGCGGCGAGACCCTCGGCCTTGATATCTTCCAGCTTCGACTTGAGGGCGTAGATCAGCGGGATGATCGGCGTGCTGGGTGTCATGCCGGCTTCGTGGTTCTTCTGGAATTCCAAGAAATCGAAATAATAGCCGCGGCCGGTGACGGTGGCGGCGCGGTCGAGGGCGCGTTGCGACACGGAGAAGATCGCCAGGCCGGGCGGCAGGGCGAGGGCCTTCTGCGAACCGGTCAACAGGACATCGATCCCGAGTTCGTCCTTCCGGATGGGCAGGGCGCTCAGGGAGCTGACGGCGTCGACGATGCTGATGACCTCCGGGAAATCGCGCAGGACCGCCATGAGGGCGGGCAGGTCGCTCATGCAGCCGCAGGAGGTCTCGTTGTGGATGAGGGTGAGGGCGTCGTACTGGCCCGTGGCGAGTTCCTGCCGGAGGGCCCCCGGATCAACCGGCTGCCCCCAGGCGAACTTCAGGGCCCCGGCGGCCAGGCCGCAGCGCTGGGCGACGTCCAGCCACTTGTCGGAGAAGGCGCCGTTCATGCAGCACAGCACTTTTTTCTTCACGACATTGCGCAGCGCGCCTTCCATCACGCCCCAGGCACTGCTGGTGCTGAGATAGACCGGATCCTTGGTGTAGAACAGGGCCTGCAAGTCCGGTTGCATCGACTGGTAAAGGGCGACGAAATCGGTGCTGCGATGCCCGATCATGGGCTGCGCCATTGCGCGCAGCGTCTTGGCGGAGACGGCAATCGGGCCCGGAATAAAAAGTTTGTAGCTCATGGGAGTGAAGCCGGTGTTGCATGTCGCAAAACCAGCAGCTAACACAGACTCACAACCGCCCACCCCGAAGCGTCAAAGCCAATTTGTTCATGCCTCACCGCTGGTTCCGTCATAAATTCGATGAGTTCGAGCTATTCGCCATCGATGTCATCATGGGCCGGTGGGAAGGGACGATGGCCGTGCTGTTCGGGACGTTCCTCCAGGTCTGCTCGTACCTCTTCAGCGGCATTGTGCAGCTCCGGCTGTGGCTTTATCGCCATCGCATTTTTCGCGACCAACCCCTCGGCTGCCTGGTCGTGGTGGTCGGCAACCTGACCGTAGGCGGCACGGGCAAGACTCCCGTCGTGGAAATGTTCGCCAAGGCCCTCCGCGAACGCGGGCGCAAGGTCGCGATCCTGTCCCGCGGCTACAAGAGCAAGGCCCCGCCGTTGTGGCAGAAGTGGTGGTTCTGGCTCAACCACACTGAGGAACCCCCGCCGCGCGTGGTCAGTGATGGCGCGACCGTGCTGCTCGATTCCGAGGTCGCCGGCGACGAACCGTACATGCTGGCCCGTAACCTGCCGGGGGTGGTCGTGCTCGTGGACAAGAACCGCGTCAAGGCCGGGGCGTATGCCATCAAGCGGTTCGGTTGCGACACGCTGATTCTCGACGACGGGTTTCAATACCTGCCGCTGAAGGGCAGGCTCAACCTGCTGCTCGTGGACAAGACCAATCCCTTCGGCAATGGCTTCCTGCTGCCGCGGGGCATATTGCGCGAGCCAATCAAGCATCTGCAGCGCGCCTCCTACGTTTTCCTGACCAAGTCGAAGGGGCACCGCGACGAGGAACTGGAGGCCATGATCCGTCGCTTCAACCCCGGGGCTGAAATCATTGAGTGCGCGCATAAACCGCAATACCTGCAGCGCATCGACACCGGCGAACGCCTGTCGCTCGCCGCCCTGGCCGGGCGGAAGATCGGTGCCTTCAGCGGCATCGCCGCGCCCGAGAGCTTCGAGGCGTTCCTGCGCGAGACGGGCGCCAAGCTCGACTATACGCGTCGGTTCCTCGACCACTACCGGTTCACGCACGAGGACCTGGTGGCGGTGTTCGCCGAGGCCCAAGCCGCGGGCGTCGACCTGATGATCACCACGGAAAAGGACGCGGTGCGCATCGACGGCGGCGAGAATATACCTTTGCCCTGCTACTACCTGCGGCTGGAGATTGAGATTTTACGCGGCGCGACGGATTTCAAGGAAGCGGTGGGGAAGATCTGCTTTCCGCGGGGCGAAGCCGTCGTGGGCTCAAAATCGCCGATGTAAGACAGCGGGCCCGCGTCCGGGCGGGCCGGCTCGCAGGGACGCGAGCTCGCCCAGGTCATGGCATCCGCACTATGTCGCCTTTGCTATTGAACGCCGCTCGCGCCGCCCCGAAGGTTGTGCCATGAGTGATCCCCGCTATGCCCAGTTGGCCGAGGTGCTGACCGGCTTTTCCACCGCGTTGAAGAAAGGCGAGCGCGTGCTCATCGATGCCTTCGATGTCCCGGACACCTTCACCATTGCCCTGGTGCGGGCGGCCCAAAATCGCGGTGCCTTGCCCTACGTGAACATCCAACGCGCGCGGATCACGCGCCAGTTGCTGCAGGGCGCGACCGCCGAACAATATGCGGTTACCTCGGAGGTTGAACTGCAGCGCATGCA